>JAEYUH010000179.1 GCA_023432725.1 Actinomycetes bacterium
CCAAGGGCGGCGTGATGACCAAGATCATCGAGCGCAACACCACGATCCCGACCAAGCGGAGCGAGGTGTTCACCACCGCCGAGGACAACCAGCCGTCGGTGATGATCCAGGTCTACCAGGGCGAGCGCGACTTCGCCCGCGACAACAAGTCGCTGGGCAACTTCGAGCTGACCGGCCTGATGCCCGCCCCGCGCGGGGTGCCGCAGATCGAGGTCACCTTCGACATCGACGCCAACGGCATCGTGCACGTCCACGCCAAGGACCTCGCCACCAGCAAGGAGCAGTCCATGACTGTCACCGGCGGGTCGGCGCTGGGCAAGGACGACATCGACCGGATGGTGCGGGAGGCCGAGGCGCACGCCGAGGAGGACCGCAAGCGCCGCGAGGTGGTCGAGATGCGCAACGAGGCGGACGCCCTGGCGTTCCGCACCGAGAAGCTGCTCGCCGACAACGCCGAGTCCCTGACCGACGACGTCAAGGCCCCGGTCACGGAGGCGCTGGCCACGCTGAAGGAAGCCCTGAAGGGTGAGGACAACGACGCGGTGAAGGCCGCCATGGACGACCTCAACACCAAGGCTTCGGCGATGGGTCAGGCGATGTACGCCGCCGCCCAGGCCAAGCAGCAGTCCGAGGCCGGCGACGCCGGCGAGGGCGGTCAGCAGTGGACCCAGCCGCCGTCCGACGACGACGTGGTGGACGCCGAGATCGTTGACGAGGACGGTAAGGAAGACAAGTGAGCGAGCCCACCAACGACCCCCAGGAGACCCCGGACGCAGCTCCGCAGGCTCCCGGGGCTCCGGCGGACGCGCCGGGGGCGGCCGAATCGGCAGCCCCCGGGGCTGCCTCGCCCGAACCGGACGAGCGCCCGACCGGGCCGACCATCCGCGACCGGCGGCGGATCGACCCGGCCACCGGCGCTCCCCGCACCCCCGGGGACGGTTCCACGGCTCAGGGGGACGGTTCTCCGGCTCAGGGGGACGGACCCCAGGATCCGGTCTTCGCGGCCAAGCTGGCCGAGCTGGAGGAGATGGTCGCCGAGCGCACCGCCGACCTGCAGCGCCTCCAGGCCGAGTACGCCAACTACAAGAAGCGGGTGGACCGCGACCGCGGTCTGGCCCGGATCGCAGGCGTCGAGGCCGTCGTGCTCGACCTGCTCCCGGTGCTGGACAGCATCGAGGCGGCCCGTGAGCACGAGGAACTCGTGGGCGGGTTCAAGCTCGTCGCCGACGAACTGGAGAAGATGGCGGCCAAGTACGGGCTCGAGGTGTTCGGTGAGGCCGGCGAGCCGTTCGACCCGCACGTCCACGACGCCCTGATGCACATGCCCTACCAGGGCGAGCAGGAGATCACCGAGACGATCATCTCGGCGGTCATCCAGAAGGGCGTCAAGCTGAACGACAGGGTGTTGCGGCCGGCGCGGGTGGCCGTCGCGGACCCGTCCTGATCGACGAAGGAGAGGAGGAGGCGCCATGAGCACCAAGGACTGGCTCGAGAAGGACTACTACAAGGTCCTCGGCGTCTCCTCCGACGCCAAGCCGGAGGAGATCAAGAAGGCCTTCCGCAAGCTCGCCCGGGAACTGCACCCGGACGCCAACCAGCACAACCCCGAGGCGGAGCGGCGGTTCAAGGAGGTCACCGAGGCCAACGACGTGCTCTCCGACCCGGCCAAGCGCAAGGAGTACGACGACGCCCGCAGCCTGTTCGGCGGCGGCTTCCGGTTCCCGCGTCCCGGCCAGGGCACCGCGGGGCCGTCGATGGACGACCTGTTCCGCAATGTCGGCGACGCCAACCTCGGCGACCTGTTCGGCGGGCTGTTCAGCGGTGCCGGCACCCGCCGGCCGGCGTCCGGGCGCGGTCCGCGCCGGGGGGCCGACATCGAGGGCGAGGTCACCATCGACTTCGTCCAGGCCGTCGAGGGCACCACGGTCAGCATGCAGACCATCTCCGACGCCGCGTGTGAGACCTGTCACGGCACCGGCGCGAAGGCGGGGACGGTGCCGAAGGTGTGCCGGGTCTGCCAGGGCAGCGGCATGCAGACCTCCACCACCGGCGGGATGTTCTCGATCAGCGAGCCCTGCCGCGAGTGCCACGGCCGCGGCCTCGTGGTCGAGGACCCCTGCCCTACCTGTGGTGGCTCCGGACGCGGCCAGTCCACCCGCACCATGCAGGTGCGGATCCCGCCCGGCGTGCTTGACGGCCAGCGGATCCGGCTCACCGGCAAGGGGTCCCCGGGCGAGAACTCCGGCGCCGCCGGTGACCTCTACGTGACGGTTCACGTCCGGCCCCACAAGGTGTTCGGACGCAAGGGCCACCAGCTGACGGTCACCGTTCCGGTGACCTTCCCCGAAGCCGCGCTGGGCGCGGAGATCGACGTGCCGACGTTGTCCGGGTCGCGGGTCAGGTTGCGGATCCCCGCCGGTACCCCGAGCGGACGCACCTTCCGGGTGTCCGGCAAGGGTGCCCCCAACGCCCGCGGTGAGGCCGGCGACCTGCTGGTCACCGTCGAGGTGCAGGTGCCCAGGTCGCTGGCGCCGGAGGCCGCCGACGCGCTGCGCGCCTACGCCGACCTGGCCGGCGGCGGTGACCCGCGGGCCAAGCTGCTGGAGGACTCGCGATGAGCAAGGACGGACGCCTGCCGGACCGGATCGACCCCGACGCGCCGATCTTCGTCATCTCGGTGGCCGCCCAACTCGCCGAGATGCACCCGCAGACGCTGCGCGGCTACGACCGCCTCGGCCTGGTGGTGCCGGGGCGCACCCGTGGACGCGGACGGCGCTACTCGCTGCGCGACATCGCCCGGCTGCGCCACATCCAGTTCCTCTCCCAGACCGAGGGGATCAACCTCGAGGGGATCCGGCGGATCCTCGCCCTGGAGTCGGAGCTGGAGACGCTCCAGGAGCAGGTGGCCCAGCTCACCAGCCTGGCCGAACAT
>JAEYUH010000203.1 GCA_023432725.1 Actinomycetes bacterium
TCGCGGCCTTCGTCGTCTTCGGACCGCTGGCGCTGAACCTGTGGCCGCTCGGGCTCGCGCTGGTCATCACGGGCCTGGTGGTGGCTGTGAAGCTGTCGAAGGCACGCCGGTCGGGGACGGGTCGCGCACTCACCGACCAGATCGAGGGCTTCCGCACCTACCTGGCGACCGCCGAGGCGGGCCAGCTGCAGTTCGAGGAGGGCGAGGACATCTTCTCCAAGTACCTGCCGTGGGCTGTGCTGTTCGACCTCACCGACCGGTGGACGCGGGTCTGTGAGCAACTGGTCGCGATGGGCCGGCTGTCTGCGCAGCCGCCGGACTGGTACTACGGGTCCAACTGGAACCTGCACGCCATGTCGTGGCAGCTCAACACCATGAGCTCCCACGTGGCGACCGCCGTGGCCCCGCCCGCTCCGAGCATCTCCGACTCGAGCTTCGGCAGCGGCGGCTCTGCGTTCGGCGGCGGGGGTGGCTTCTCCGGCGGGGGTGGCTTCTCCGGCGGCGGTGGCGGCGGCGGTGGCGGCGGCAGCTGGTAGCCCCCGGCGGGTACGCCCGCAACGCAGTTGCCCCGACGGCATCACAGGAGCCATCACGTGACCTTCGACCTCTCCCGGCTGGACGATCCCTCGTTCTTCGCCGAGAACCGCTTGCCCGCGCACTCCGACCACCGCTGGTTCGCCGACCGGGCCGAGGCGGCCGGCGGGAGCAGCTCGTTCGAGCAGAGCCTCAACGGGCTGTGGAAGCTCCACTATGCGCCGAACCCGGCCCTGGCGATCGACGGGTTCTGGGCCCTGGACCACGACGCCTCCGGCTTCGACGACATCCCGGTGCCGGGGCATCTCCAGTTGCACGGCTACGACCGTCCGCAGTACACCAACGTCCAGTACCCCTGGGACGGCCACGAGGCTGTCGAGCCGGGCAGGGCTCCGCAGCGCTTCAACCCGGTCGCCAGCTACCTGCGGTGGTTCACCCTTGACCGGCCGCTCGCCGCCGGCGAGCGGCTGAGCGTCTCCTTCCAGGGCGCGGAGAGCGCCCTGGCGGTGTGGCTGAACGGCCGCTACATCGGCTATGCCTGCGACACCTTCACACCCTCGGAGTTCGACCTCACCGAGGCGCTGGTCGACGGCGAGAACAAGCTCGCCGTGCAGGTCTTCAAGTGGAGTGCGGCGTCGTGGATCGAGGACCAGGACTTCTACCGGTTCTCCGGGTTGTTCCGCGACGTCGTGCTGTACCGGCGTCCGGCCGTCCATCTGGCGGACGTCCGGGTCACCACCACCGTCGACGACGATCTGGCCGGGGCGACAGTGGCGGTGCGGCCGCAGTTGGCGGGGGCCGGCCGGGTGGTGGCGCGGCTGGCGGGACTCGGCCAGCTGTCCGGGGACGGCGAGCTCAGCCTGCGGATCGAGCGGCCCCGGCTGTGGAGCGCCGAGGACCCGCACCTCTACGACCTCGAGCTCGAGGTCTATGACACCGAGGGGCGGCTCACCGAGTACGTCTCGCAACGGGTAGGCGTACGCCGGTTCGGTATCGAGGACGGGCTGCTGCGGATCAACGGGCAGCGGGTGGTGTTCAACGG
Source organism: Actinomycetes bacterium (assembly GCA_023432725.1). Classification (GTDB taxonomy): domain Bacteria; phylum Actinomycetota; class Actinomycetes; order Propionibacteriales; family Propionibacteriaceae; genus Propionicimonas. The sequence goes on from JAEYUH010000203.1 coordinate 1,577, forward strand.
CGTCAATCGGCATGAATTCGGGCTCACCGGCCGGGTGATGAGCCGGGAGCAGACCGAGGCCGACCTGGCCCTGATGAAGTCGCTGGGCATCAACGCGGTCCGCACGAGCCACTACCCGAACAACAGCTTCTTCTACGACCTGTGCGACTCCTACGGGCTCTACGTCATCGATGAGATGAACCTCGAGTCGCACGGCCTGTGGGACCTGGTGGCGCGCGGTGAACTGGCCGAGGGCGACGCCGTCCCGGGTGACCGTCCACAGTGGCGGGCGGCGCTGCTCGACCGCGCCGCCAGCATGCTGGAGCGCGACAAGAACCACGCCAGCATCGTGATGTGGTCGTGCGGCAACGAATCGTACGGAGGCTCGAACATCCACGCGGTGGCCGAGTACTTCCGCGCGACCGACGACCGCCCGGTGCACTACGAGGGCATCAGCTGGGATCCGCGCCACCCGGATACCACCGACGTGGTGAGCCAGATGTACACCCCTGCCGCCGAGGTCGAGGAGTTCCTGCGCACCCACCGCGACAAGCCGTTCCTGCTGTGCGAGTACGCCCACGCGATGGGCAACTCCTTCGGGGCCGTCGACAAGTACGTCGAGCTCGCCTACCGCGAGCCGTTGTTCCAGGGCGGCTTCATCTGGGACTTCGCCGACCAGGCGATAGCGATGACCGACCGGCACGGGCGGCCGTTCTTCGGCTACGGCGGGGACGCCCGGGATGCGCCGAGCGACTACGACTTCTGTGGCAACGGCATCCTGTTCGCCGACCACACCCCCAAGCCGCTGGCGCAGGAGGTCAAGTACCTCTACCAGGGGCTGAAGATCGCGGTGGAGCAGGACGGTTTCGAGGTCACCAACCGACTGTTGTTCACCGGCTCGTCGGCCTACGAGTGCGTCGCCAGCTGCGCCCGGGAGGGGCGGGTGCTCGCCGAGGCCCGCCTCGACACCGCCGTCGCGCCGGGGGAGACCCGCCGCTACCCGCTGCCCGTCGTGCTCCCGTCCGAACCGGGGGAATACACGATCGAGGTCAGCTTCCGGCTGCGGGAGGCCACCGCCTGGGCGGCGGCCGGCTACGAGGTCGCATTCGGCCACGGCGTGTTCCGGGTGGGGGCCCGGCCCGTTCC
>JAEYUH010000205.1 GCA_023432725.1 Actinomycetes bacterium
CGTAGTCGATCAGCTTCGAGAAGTGCTCCACCAGCAGCCGGGTGACGGCGAAGGCCAGCCAGGTCGGCACCAGCGCCGACCCCTTGCGGAAGACGTAGTCACGCGAGGTGATGGTGCGGATGATCGCCGCGTAGGTGGACGGGCGCCCGATCTCCCTGCGCTCCAGCTCCGCCACCAGCGAGGGCTCGGTGTAGCGGGCGGGCGGGGTGGTGGTGTGGGTCTTCGGAACCACCTCGTCGGCGGTCAGCGACTGGCCGGCGGTCAGCTCCGGCAGCGGCGACGTGGCGTCGTCGGCGGCCTGGTCGGTCTCGGCGGTGGCCACGTAGACCTTGAGGAAGCCGGGGAAGGTGATCGTCCGGCCCGAGGCAGTGAACGTGGCCCTGCCGACATCCATCAGTTCACCGGTGGACGCGTCGGCGACCTGGACCCGGTCGGGCAGGGTGGCGCCGATCCGGACGGTCACGGTGTTGCCCTCGGCGTCCTTCATCTGGGAGGCGATGGTGCGCTTCCAGATCAGCTCGTACAGCCGCAGCTGGTCGCCGTGCAGGCCGGTTTCGGCAGGGGTGCGGAAGTGCTCGCCCGCCGGACGGATCGCCTCGTGCGCCTCCTGCGCGCTCTTCACCTTCGACGCGTAGACCCGCGGGCTGTCGGGCAGGAACTGGCCGCCGTAGAGGTGCTTGATCTGGGCCCGGGCGGCGGCGATCGCGGTCTGCGACAGGGTGACCGAGTCGGTACGCATATAGGTGATGAAGCCGCGCTCGTACAGTTCCTGCGCCACCGACATGGTGCGCTGGGCCGTGAAGTGCAGCTTGCTGCCGGCCTCGCGCTGCAGCGTGGTGGTGCGGAACGGCTCGTAGGGCTTGCGGCGGTAGGCCTTCGCCTCGACCCCCGCGACGGCGTAGCCGGCACCGGAAAGCGCCTCGGCGAGGACGACTGCCGCGTCCGCCCCCAGGTGGAACAGTCCCGAGCCGGCCAGCTTGCCGTCGGAGCCGAAGTCCTTGCCGCCGGCGAGCCGCTGCGTGCCGAGCTGGGTGAGGCCTGCGGTGAACCGGCGCGGGTCGGCGTCCGGGCCGGCGTCGAGGGTGGCTTCGATACCGGCGTACTCGGCGGAGGTGAAGCGGATCCGTTCCCACTCCCTGTCGACCACCAGGCGCGTCGCGACCGACTGCACCCGGCCGGCGGACAGCTTCGGCAGCACCTTCTTCCACAGCACGGGAGAGACCTCGTAGCCGTAGAGCCGGTCCAGAATGCGCCGGGTCTCCTGGGCGTCGACCAGGTCGAGGTCGAGCTGGCGGGTGTTCTCCACGGCGGCGAGGATCGCCTCGGGGGTGATCTCGTGGAAGACCATCCGCTTGACCGGCACCTTGGGCTTGAGCTCGTCCAGCAGGTGCCAGGCGATCGCCTCCCCCTCGCGGTCCTCATCGGTGGCGAGCAGGAGCTCGTCGGCGTCCTTCAGCTTGGCCTTCAGGTCACGGATCGTCGCCTTCTTGTCGGAGTCGACGACGTAGATCGGCGCGAAGTCGGCGTCGACGTTCACGCCGGTCCGCGCCCACTTCTCGCCCTTGTACTTGGCAGGGATGTCGGCGGCCCGCTCCGGAAGGTCGCGGACGTGCCCACGGCTCGACTCGACGACGTAGCCCGACCCGAGGAACCTGGACAGGCTGACGGCCTTGGTGGGCGACTCGACGATGACCAGCCGACGCTTGGTCGCTTCAGCCACGGGCGCTGCTTTCTGTGCGTTGGGGACGGGCTACGGGCGCTCACTCTAATCCACGCCGGATTCGGAAACGCCAACCGGGAAGCGAGGGAGCCTCCCGGCCGCCACCGCGGTCACGCCACAGGGCTCTCCCCGAGGGTCGCCGTCTCCTGCCGCCGCTCCCCGTCAGGCGTCAGCCACGCGATGACCACCTGCTCGCCCGGCTCGCGCGCCCTGATCACGCCTGCGAGGTTGGTCTCGCCCCTGATCTGCTCGTCGCCGACCCGGGTCAACGTGCTGCCGACCTCCATGCCGATCCGGGCGGCCGGGCCGTCCTTCACCACGTCGGTGATCAGCGCGCCGTTGCGACCCACGTCGCCGACCACGATCCCGAGCCAGCCGGCAGGCCCGACCCGGACGGTGCCGGCGTCCCTGCCCTGCTCGATCGTGGACACCACCGCGAGCGCTTCCTGGATAGGGACGGCGTAGCTGCGCCGGGCCTTGGTCGATCCGGCGGTGGTGACCCCGATCACCTCGGCCTCGTCGTCGAACATCGGCCCGCCGGAGTGTCCGGGGACGGCCCCCGCGGTCGTCTCGATGAGCCCGCGCAGGTCCTCCTCCGAACCCCACGGGGACTCCGAGGTGACAGTGAGGTCCTTCTCCAGGTCGGTCACCCGTCCGGGCTCTGTGACGAGGCTGCCCTGCCCGCCGGCGTTGCCGACGGCCGACACCCGGTCGCCGACCTTGACCTCGTCGTCGTCGATCACGACGGTGGCGAGGTTCCTCGCGTCGGCCAGCTGCAGCAGCGCGATGTCCCTGTCCTGGTCGAACCCGATCACGCTCGCGGCGTAGGTGTCACCGGTGTCGGCGACGGTGACCTGGAGCCCCTCCGCACCCGCGATCACGTGGTAGTTCGTCAGCACCCTGCCCTCGGGGGTCAGCACCATGCCCGTGCCGGAGGAGATGCCGTTGCGGAGCTCACCCTCCACGAACACCACCCCTGCCGAGGTGCTCGCCGCGGCACCGCCGGGCCGCTGCCCGCCCGACGGCTCGGTGCCGCCGGTGGTTCCGGGATCCGTCGACGGGTCCCGCTGGCCGGGGTTGGCAGGCCCCGTCCCGGGCTGCCGGGCCGGGTTGAGCGCCGACTGCAGCATCGACTGCGATGCCCACGCGAACCCGCCGAGGGTCACGACGATGGCCAGCACCACTGCGAGAACGGCGCGGCGGCGGCGCGCCGGGCGCTGCTGGCCCGGCGGCGTCCACGGCGGGGGCGCCGCAGTGCCGTAGGGCTGCGGTCCGGCGAGGTACCGCTGGCCGTGACCGTAGGGCTGCTGACCGTAGCTGTACGGCTGCTGACCGTAGCCGTAGGGCGGCTGGCCGTAGCCGTAGGGCGGCTGGCCGTAGCCGTAGGGCGGCTGGCCGTGCCCGTAGCCAGGGTATCGGCCCTGGCCGTAGTCGGTGTTCTGGCCGCCCTGCTGCGGGTAGTACCTGCCGTACCCCCCGTACGGCGCGTCCTGGCCGTAGCGACCGGTGGTGACCGCGTACGGCGGCGGCTGCTGGCCCTGCTGGGGCGGCGCCTGCCAGCGGGCGTCGGCGGCGCTCCAGCCGGGGCTGCCATGTCCGTACGACGGGCCGGGCGCGCCGGTCTGCAGCGTCGGCGGCACCTGGTCGTGCGGCCAGCGCTGGGACAACGGCGGGGGCGCCCACAGCGAGGGCGGCTGGGCAGGAGACTGTGGGCCGGCCGTTCCCGCGGCCTCCCCGTCGTCCGGCGCTATCCGCGCGGTGGCCTCGGGAGCGACGGCGAACTCCCGGGTCGGCTCCTCCCCCGGTCGGGGGTCGATCCGCTGGGTGGGGTCGTCGGACTCAGCCATCGTCACTCCTTCGCTCGCCTTCCAGTCTGTGCGGCGAACCAAAGCGATGGCTATCGGGTTGCTGTGAATAGCTGTGCGCAGCGACGAGCAGGCCGTCGGCCACCAGTCGCCGCACCTGGCCGAGCAGTTCGGCGGACAGGGGTGCCGCGTCCACGTCGAGCAGGTCGGCGACGGCATCGACAAGGACGCCGAGCGGCAGCTCGCCGTCGCAGGCTCCCACCACCGCCGCGAGCGCGGTGTCGACAGCGACGGCCCGTCCGAACCCGCGGGTCTGGCGAAGCACTATGTGCTCGGGGTCCTGCGCCCCCGGCTCTCCCAGGGTCTCCTGGAGGAGCCCGTCGGCGCGGGTCAGGGTGGCGGCCAGGAGGGCGTCGTCGGAGTACCCCGCCACCTCGATCGCGCCGAAGTGGGCGCTCACCGCGTCCCCCACGGGCTGGTGGACGCTGTGCGGCCATTCCTCGATCCGGACGTCGGGACGGGCGGAGTCGGAAC
>JAEYUH010000242.1 GCA_023432725.1 Actinomycetes bacterium
CCCTCGAGCACCTTTCGGGCCAGCCGTCGGTCGGTGGCGTCGGAGTTGCGCCACAGCGCTGTGAACAGCGCGTCCACCCTGACCCGGGCCTGCTCGCAGAAGGCGTCGGCCAGCTCAAGCCCGGTCGGGTCGGTCTCCTCCTCCGCCTTCGCCCGGACGCAGGCGGCCGTCATCGCGAAGAGTTCGGCACCGATGTCGACGGCCCGGCCGAGGAAGGCCTGCCGGCGCTCCATCCCGCCCTGCCACCGGGCCATCCCGGCGAAGATGGATGCCGCCAGCCGCCGCGAGGTGCGTTCGATGAACCGGACATGCTCCGCCAGCCGTCCGAACTCGCCGTAGGCAGTCGGCAGGTAGCCGGCGCCGAGCGCGAGGGTGGGCAGCCAGCCGGCGTAGAACCCGAGGGCCCGGGCCACCGCCTCGGCCTTCGCGCGTCCGGACGCCTCCGGGTCGATGATGTCGCCCGCTACGTCGAGGTGGGTGTCGACAGCCTCCCGCGCGATCAGCAGGTGCATGATCTCGGTCGAGCCCTCGAAGATCCGGTTGATCCGCAGATCACGCAGTACCTGCTCGACGGCGGCGGGGCGTTCACCCCGGGCCTCCAGGGAGTCTGCCGTCTCGTAGCCACGCCCGCCGCGGATCTGAACGAGCTCGTCGGCCACCCGCCAGGCCATCTCGGAGGCGTACAGCTTCAGCAGCGCGGCCTCGATCCTGATGTCGTTGGTCTCGTCGTCGGCCAGCATGCAGGACAGCTCGAGCATGGACTCCAGGGCGTAGGTGGTGCCCGCGATGAAGGCGACCTTGGTCGCGATCGCCTCGTGGGCACCGATCGGGCGTCCCCACTGGACGCGTTCGGCGGACCAGCCGCGAGCCACGTTGAGGCACCACTTGGCGCCGCCGACGCACATCGCCGGGAGCGCGAGCCGTCCGGTGTTGAGCGTGGCCAGGGCGACCTTCAGGCCACGCCCCACGCCCATCACCATGTTCTCGGCCGGCACCCGGACCCGATGGAAGCGGATCACCGCGTTCTCTATCCCGCGCAGCCCGAGGAACTCGTTGCGGGCCTCCACCGTGATGCCGGGGGTGTCGGCCTCGACCACGAACGCGGTGATGCCGCCCGTGTCGCTCTCGGTCGCCGGTACCCGCGCCAGCACCAGGTAGAGGCTCGCGATCGTCCCGTTCGTCGCCCACAGCTTCACGCCGTCGATCAGGTAGTCGGCGCCGTCGGGGGTCGCGGTGGTCGCCAGCCGGGCGGGGTCGGAGCCGACATCCGGCTCGGTCAGCAGGAAGGCGGACACCTCGCCGGCGGCGAGCCGGGGCAGGAAGCGTCGCCTCTGTTCCTCGGAGCCGAACAGCTTGAGCGGCTGCGGGACTCCGATCGACTGGTGGGCGCTGAGCAGAGCGCCCAGCGACGGGTTGCCGGAGGAGATCAGGGTGAGCGCCCTGGTGTAGTACAGGTGCGACAGGCCCTGGCCGCCGTACTCCTCGGCGATCGTCATGCCGAACGCGCCGAGCTCGGCGAGCTCGTCGAACAACTCGTCGTAGACCCGGGCCTCGCGTTCGATCCGGCGGCCGTCGATCCGCTCGGTGAGTGCGGCGGCGCGGGAAAGGAACGCCTCACCCTTGGCCCTGGCCCCCGGGGACGGGGTGGGCCACGGATCCACGAGGTCGAGCCGGAAGCGTCCCAGGAAGAGCTCCTTGCCGAAGCTCGGTCGTGCCCATTCGGTCTGGCGGGCGGCTTCGGCGACCTTGCGCGCCTCCCGCTCTGTGGGGCCCTGGCTGGTAGGTCTGGTGTGTTCCTTCTGTGCAGTCACGGTGCCTCCCGGCGTCCACAACTCCTCCCACCATGGGGATCCCTCCACGCTAGTCCGCCGACCCAAGACCGCAGAAGACCCGCCGACCCTGATCGCCCGCAGACCGTGGGCCGCCCCGCGGCGCACCCGCTAGCTTGGAGCCATGCGCCCGCTGGTGGGATTGGCCGGGGCGGCTGTGGTGGCCGTCCTGTGCTCGGGGTGCGGCCTGGCCTGGATCCCGTACGACGAGACTCCGGTACCGACGCCGGTTCCGTCCACCACCCGCCCGGAACCGACTCCGACGCCGACCCCGGACGACGACGCCTACACCGGTGCGCTCGCGCCGGATGCCGGCTGCGTCCGGCTGGACGCGGCAGCCCTGGCGTACTTCGAGGACAAGGGTCTGGTCGGCGGCGCGATCACCTACCCACGGGGCGCCATGGTGAAGGCGAACGCGGACTGGTGGACAGTGGCCGTGGCCACGCAGGTCAACCCCAACAGTGACGGACGGACCACGGACAACGTCGACCCGTTCGTCTTCTTCATCTCGACCAGGCCCGCCGGCGACGACTTCGACCGCGCCACCACCCGCAGACTCGCCGAGGCCGGTGGCGGTGAGGCGCTGACGAGGGCGCGGGAGTGCCTGGCCAAGGTGCCGACCCCCAGGCCCACCCCGTCGCCCGGGTCGCCCGACACCTACACCGGCAAGCTGGCCAAAGGGGCGAAGTGCACGACGGTTCCGGCGGCGATGCTCGACCAGCTCGAGGCCGTCGGACGGGTCGGGGGAGCCGTCACCTATCCGCGCGGGCGGATGGTTCGCGCCAACCGCACGTGGTGGACGGTAGCGGTGGCGACC
>JAEYUH010000288.1 GCA_023432725.1 Actinomycetes bacterium
CTCGGATTCTGACGGTTGCGGAAGGGAAGCAAGCGATGAATGGAACCCAGCGCCGCGGAGGCGGTGTCGGTGGTGAGCAGCGTCGCGGCCGCGAGGACCGTCGTGGCCAGGCGGCTGCCGCCGAGAAGGAAAAGAGCAACTACCTCGAGCGTGTCGTGGCGATCAACCGGGTCGCCAAGGTCGTGAAGGGTGGCCGTCGGTTCAGCTTCACCGCGCTGGTCGTGGTGGGAGACGGCGACGGCATGGTCGGCGTCGGCTACGGCAAGGCCAAGGAAGTGCCCGCGGCGATCGCCAAGGGGGTCGAGGAGGCGAAGAAGCAGTTCTTCCGCGTCCCGCGGATCCAGGGCACCATCCCGCACCCCGTCCAGGGTGAGAAGGCTGCCGGTGTCGTGATGCTGCGTCCGGCCTCGCCGGGTACCGGCGTGATCGCCGGCGGCTCGGCCCGCGCCGTGCTGGAGTGCGCCGGTGTGAAGGACGTCCTGGCCAAGTCCCTGGGCTCCGACAACGCGATCAACGTGGTGCACGCCACGGTGGCGGCGCTGCGGAGCCTCGAGGAGCCGGAGGCGGTCGCCAAGCGCCGCGGCCTCCCGGTCGCCGATGTCGCCCCCGCCGCCCTGCTGCGGGCCCGTGAGGAGGCGAACTGATGGCACGGCTGAAGGTCACCCAGATCAAGTCCGGGATCGGTGGCAAGCAGAACCAGCGCGACACCCTGCGCTCCCTGGGCCTGAAGCGGATCGGCGACGTCGTCGTCAAGGAGGACCGCCCCGAGATTCGCGGCATGGTGAACACCATTCCGCACCTCGTGGCAGTCGAGGAGGTTGAGTGACATGGCACTGAAGGTTCATCACCTGCGGCCCGCCCCCGGCGCCAAGACCGCCAAGACCCGCGTGGGTCGCGGCGAGGGCTCCAAGGGCAAGACCGCCGGTAGGGGCACCAAGGGCACCGGGGCGCGCAAGAACACCCCGGAGAACTTCGAGGGCGGCCAGATGCCGCTGCACATGCGGCTTCCGAAGTTGCGCGGTTTCTCCAACCCGTTCCGGGTGGAGTACCAGGTCGTCAACCTCGCCAGGCTCGCGGCGCTGTACCCGGAGGGCGGGGAGGTCACCCCGGCCGACCTGGTCGCCAAGGGCGCGGTCCGCGACGGCGAGCCGGTCAAGGTGCTCGGCAATGGCGAGCTCTCGGTGGCGCTGCAGGTGAGCGCGAACGCGTTCTCCGCCGCCGCCCGCGAGAAGATCGAGAAGGCTGGCGGCTCGGTCACCGAGCTGTGAGTCACTGACAGGGCCCCCGGCTGTCCGCCGGGGGCCCTGTCGCATCCGCTGGGTGGACAGTTGTGGCCGTCCTCGGCGAGAAGTGTCCAGTGAAGGTGGCGGCGCGGGACCGCGCAGGCCGCCGATGCGCGCTGGACGCCCAGTGCTTGCTAGAGTCTGACAGGTTGCCGTCGGCGAAGGGCCGACATACGTGCAGGGGAGTTAGCTCGGATGCTGTCCGCGTTCGTCAATGCGTTCAAGACGCCGGATCTTCGCCGGAAGATCCTGTTCACGCTCGGCATCCTTGCCGTCTTCCGGCTGGGCTCGGTGATCCCGACCCCGAACGTGAACGTCCAGAACGTCGACCAGTGTCGCCAGCTCTCGCTGACCGGCGAGGGTTCCGGCCTGTACTCCATGATCAACCTGTTCTCCGGCGGGGCCCTGCTCCAGCTGGCGATCTTCGCGCTCGGGATCATGCCCTACATCACGGCGAGCATCATCCTGCAGCTGATGACGGTGGTGATCCCGCGGCTGGAGGCCCTCAAGAAGGAGGGCGCGTCCGGCACCGCGAAGATCACCCAGTACACCCGGTACCTCACGATCGTGCTGGCGGTGCTGAACTCGACGGCCTTCGTCACCCTCGCCGTCAACGGCCAGCTCTTCCAGGGCTGCACCCTGCCGCTGGTCTACGACGTCAGCGTCTTCCCGATCGTCGTGATGATCCTCACCATGACCGCCGGCACCGGCGTCATCATGTGGCTCGGCGAGCTGATCACCGACCGCGGCGTCGGCAACGGCATGTCGGTGATGATCTTCACCCAGATCGCCGCCCAGTTCCCTGCGCAGCTGTGGGGCATCAAGGAGAGCCGCGAGGGTGCCGCGGGCTGGCTGGCCTTCGCGCTCGTGCTGGCGATCGGCCTGTTGGTGATGGCGGCCGTGGTGTTCGTGGAGCAGGGTCAGCGGCGCATCCCCGTCCAGTACGCCAAGCGCATGGTCGGACGCAAGCTGCTCGGCGGCAGCACCACCTACATCCCGATGAAGGTCAACCAGGCCGGCGTCATCCCGGTCATCTTCGCCTCGTCGCTGCTCTACCTGCCGGTGTTGTACGCCCAGTTCCAGCCCGGCACCGTCGACAATCCGAACCCTGTCTCGGAGTGGATCGCCACCAACTTCACCACCGGCACGTCGTGGATCTACAACCTGGTGTTCGCGCTCCTGATCATCGGCTTCGCCTACTTCTACGTCTCGATCACCTTCAACCCCGACGAGGTGGCGGACAACATGAAGAAGTACGGCGGCTTCGTCCCCGGCATCCGGGCCGGCGAACCGACCGCGCGCTACCTCAAGCACGTCCTGTCGCGGCTCACCGCCCCCGGCTCGCTCTACCTTGCGGTCATCTCGCTGATCCCCGCGCTCGCCTTCATCTGGCTGGGCACCCAGGCCCAGTTCCCGTTCGGCGGCACGTCGATCCTGATCATCGTCGGTGTGGGTCTCGACACCGTGAAGCAGATCCAGAGCCAGCTCCAGCAGCGGAACTACGAGGGCTTCTTGCGCTGATCGGCCACCTGGCGGGGCCCCGCGTTGGTAGGTTTGGAGAGTTCTGAACTGTTGATTCAGTAGCGCAAATACGAAGGACTCTGACAGTGAGACTGCTCATCATGGGCCCCCCCGGCGTGGGGAAGGGCACCCAGGCCAAGGGGATCGCCGACCACTACTCGGTGCCGGCGATCTCGACCGGTGACATCTTCCGGGCGAACGTCCGCGACAAGACCCCGCTCGGGCTCGAAGTCGCCCGGATCATGGCCGAAGGCGGCTACGTGCCCGACGAGATCACCGACGCGATCGTCCGCGACCGCCTCGCCGAGCCGGACGCCGCGGGCGGCTGGCTGCTGGACGGGTACCCGCGGACGCTCGGTCAGGTCGAGGCGCTGGACGGCGTTCTGGCCGACTCCGGCGTCAGCCTCGACGCGGTCATCTCGCTGGTCGCCGAGGAGTCCCACCTGATCGAGCGG
>JAEYUH010000320.1 GCA_023432725.1 Actinomycetes bacterium
TGGCCGAGGGGATCGAGAAGCTGGCCCGGACCGAACGCCGCCGCGGGATGCGGCTGGTGGTCTCCGACTTCCTGACCGCCGGTGACTACGAGCTCGACGCCAACGTGCCGCCGGACTGGGAACGCTCGATGCGCCGGCTGGCGATCCGCAACCAGGTGCTGGCGGTGGAGGTGGTGGACTCCCACGAGACGAACTTCCCCGACGTCGGCGACCTGCTGATCCGCGACCCGGAGACGAACTTCGAGCGCTACGTGAACACCAGCGACGACGCCGCCCGGCAGCGGATGGACGCCGCCGCGGCGGCCCAGCGGGAGCGGATCAGGGTGGCGCTGCGCCGGGCCGGGGTGGCCCACATCCAGCTGCGCACCGACCGCGACTGGGTGCACGACATCGCCCGCTTCGTGCTCTCCTACCGGCGGACCGCGGCCATGCTGCACCAGCCGCCCCAAGGGGTGAGCAAGTGATGTTCGAGCTCAGCTTCCTCAACCCCGAACGTCTCTGGGTGCTGCTGGTGATCCCGCTGCTGGTCGCGGGCTACATCGCGGCGGTGCTGGCGAAGAAGAAGACAGGGATCCGCTACACCAACACGACGCTGCTGTCCCGTGTCGTCACCAAGCAGTCGCAGTGGCGCCGGCACCTGGCGCTGGGGCTGTCGCTGGCGGCGCTGGTGGCGCTGGGTGCGGCGTGGGCCCGTCCCAACGGCATCGACATGGTGCCGCGGGAGCGGGCGACAGTGGTGCTGGTGATCGACATCTCGCAGTCGATGCAGGCCACCGACGTGAAGCCGAACCGGCTGGACGCCGCGAAGCAGGCAGCGATCGGGTTCGTCAAGGAACTGCCCGAGCAGTACAACATCTCGGTGGTCAGCCTCGCGGGCAACCCGTCGGTCAGGTTGCCACCCACCCTCGACCGGGTGATGGCCCAGCAGGCGATCAGCAGCCTGCGGGTGCAGGACTCCACCTCGGTCGGGGAGAGCATCTACGTCGCGCTCAGCGCGTTGCAGATGGCTCCGCTGGGCGAAGACGGCTCGCTGGCGCCGGGTGCGATAGTGCTGCTCAGCGACGGCCAGAACACCGCGGGGCGCGCGCCCAGCCAGGCCGCCAACGAGGCCCGCAAGATCGAGGTGCCCATCTACACGATCGCGTACGGCACCCAGAACGGCTACGTCGACCTCGACGGCAAGCGCGAGCCGGTGCCGCCGGACACCGAGCTGTTGCGGAACATCGCCCAGATGACCGGCGGCGACGCCTACGAGGCCGAGAGCCTGCCCGAACTGGAGCGGGTGTACTCCAACATCCGCAGCGAGGTGGGGATGGTGCCGGTGAAGAAGGAGACCACCGCGCTGTGGGCGGGCTACGGTCTCGCCTTCGCCGTGGTGGCCGCGCTCGCCGCGGTGTCCCTGGGAGCGAGGTGGCCGTGATGGAGCCCTGGCTTGAGTTCATGCGCCCCGAGCGGCTGTGGTGGCTGCTGCTGATCCCCGCCCTGCTGTTCCTCTACCTCGGGCTGCTGTGGCGGCGGCGGGCACGTGCGCGGTCCCGCTCGATCGGCAGGCTGGAGCGCGTCCTGCCTCAGCAGCAAGCCTGGAAGCGGCACGTCGCGGTCGGCGCGGCGGTGCTCAGCCTCGCGGCGCTCAATGTCGCCTACGCCCAGCCGAAGGGTGAGGTGGACGTGCCGCGGGACAGGGCGACGGTGGTCCTCACCATCGACATCTCGCGCTCGATGATCGCCGAGGACGTCTCGCCGAACCGGCTCGAGGCGGCGAAGGCGGCAGCCCAGGACTTCCTCGGGATGCTGCCCACAGGGTTCAACGTCGCGCTGGTGAGCTTCGCCGCCACCGCCGCCGTCGTGGTGCCGCCCACCACCGATCGTGGCGTCGTCGGGGCGGCGATCCAGAACCTCGAGGTCGCCCCGTCCACCGCGATCGGGGAGGGCATCTACTCAGCCCTGGACGCGATGGCGCAGGCGCCGCCCGACCCGGAGCACCCCGACGAGCCTGCTCCCGGCGCGATAGTCCTGCTGAGCGACGGCTACACCAATATCGGCCGCCCCTCGGCCACCGCGGCCCGCGACGCCAAGGCCATCGACATCCCGATCTACACGATCGCGTACGGCACCCCCGGCGGCTACGTGGAGAGCGGCGGACGCCGCGAGCCCGTCCCTGTCAACCACGCCGAGCTCGAGGAGATCGCCCGGATCTCCGGCGGCAAGAAGTTCTCCGCCGGGTCGAGCTCCGAGCTGCGCCAGGTGTACGAGTCGATCGCCAACACCGTCGGCTACGTCAAGGAGGACCGCGAGGTCACCGAACAGTACGCCGGCTACGCCCTCGCCTTCGCCCTGCTCGCCTCCCTCGCCGTCGCCTCGCTGGCCGCCCGCTGGCCCTGAGGCTCGGCAGCCGAGTCTCCTCCTCCCGCCGAGAACTCCCCACCCCGCCGAGAACTCCCTCGGGGAGGGAGTCCTCGACAACGACGGGAGCGCTCGCGGCCGGCGCCGCGCCCTCGGGGCAGGGGACGGTCGCCGGGCGGCGTCCCAACCCCATCCGGCCTGAGTGGACACTGCTGGCCGTCCTCGGCGAGGACTGTCCACCGCGGGGGCGACTGGTGCTGCAGTGACGGGTGGGGCAGAATGAACCATCTCCTTCGGGTCGAGGTTGCTGGGGAAGGCACATCTCAGCGAAGGGGACCCAGATGGACAGCACGCGCGGGATCATTCTGATCCACTCGGCGCCGACAGCGCTCTGCCCTCACATCGAGTGGGCGGTGAGCGCTGCCGTCGGCTGTCCGATCCGCTTCGAATGGACGCCCCAGCCCGCCGAGCCGCGTTCGCTGCGCACCGAGTTCGCCTGGGCCGGCCGCGTCGGCACCGGCGCAGAGCTCACCTCCGCCCTCACCAGATGCCAGCGCCTGCGCTTCGAGGTGACCGAGGAAGCCACCCGCACCAGCGAGGGGATGCGCTGGGCCTACACCCCGCGCCTGGGCGTCTTCTCGGCGGTGATGGGCATGAACGGCGACATCCTGATTCACGAGAACCGACTCAAGCGAGCCCTGGTCTCCGAAGCGCTCGGCGGCAAGCCGCTGGAGGACGCGGTCAAGGACCTGCTGGGCACCAGCTGGGACGACGAGCTCGAGGTCTTCCGGCACGCCAGCGAGGACGCCCCCGTCCGCTGGCTGCATCGGGTGAGCTGAGCGGACAAGAGCGGGCTGAAGTCAGCCGCTGAAGTGTCGCTACAGCGGGATGTTGGTGTGGCTTCCCCGGACTCCGGTGTCGGCGGCCCGGATCGCCGCCGCTATCGCAGATCGGGTCGCGGTGGGGGAGATGATCTCGTCCACCACGCCGATCTCGACCGCCTTGTCGATCCCGCCGGCGATCCGCTCGTGCTCGGCGG
>JAEYUH010000016.1 GCA_023432725.1 Actinomycetes bacterium
GCGCCCGCGCGCACCTCCTCGTCACCGTCGGGGTCGACGACCAGGACCACCGACTCGACGGGGACCGGTCCGGTCCGGCTGGTGTGCAGCGAGAAGCGGTAGCGCGCCAGCAGGATCCCCTCCATGATCGCGGCCGCGGCCTCGGCCAGCCGAACGCCGTCCAGGCGCGGCACCCGGACGGCCAGGCGTGCGTCCTGCCCGACGGCGCGCGCGAACGCCGCCGCCGCGTCCCGGACGGTCGCTGAGGTCACCTCGCACGACCGACCGACACCGACCGCAACCAGGACCGGGGAGCCAGCGGCAGGGAAGGCCAGGGCATCACCCGGGCGAGGGGTGAACCCGGCCCGGGCGAGATCGGCCAGATCCAGGCCGAGGACGGCCGGCACGGGCTGGTCCGACGCGACGGGGATGGCCAGGGCATCGGCGACGACACGGGCCGGATCGGTCACCAGCTGAACCACCACCCCCGCGCTGCGGGACGGGATGGGGTCGAAGCCGCGGGACTGCATGACGGGTACCTCTCGGGAGTGGACAGTGCAGCCGCCAGCGTCGGCCAACAGCGGCCGCCCGGCGGCATCCGCGCGGCGCCGCCGGGGGCGCCAGCCGGGCGGGCGTCCAACCCACGACGATACGGACCGGCGCTGTCGGGGCCCACCCCTACAAGGGAGGGATCGCGATCGCCGACTCAGGCGGACGTCCCCCAGGAGTGAGGGGCCTGGTCCTGTTCTGGAGCTGGCGCGACCCGCGCCAACTGCCGGCGTCGTGCGGAACCGCCGCTGGCGCGGCGGGTTGCTGCTCATCGGCGCGTGGTGTTGGTCTGGTGGGATCGGTGGGTGGTCCCGGTTCACTGGCGGTTGATGATCCGGCCGTCCGCGTCGATCATCGTCCGCTCCACCCGGTCGCCGTCCTCGACCACGACGGAGGCTCGCGCCCGCCGTCCCGACGGAATCGCCCGGATCGTCACCCGGCTGCCTTCGGCGTTGGCCACGACCGCGGTGAGCGCGTCGGCGAGCACCGGCTCCAGCGGCTCGTCGTCGGCGCCCAGCACGAGCACGTGGACGCCCGTGCGCCGCAGGTCGGCGATCGCCGCCGCGAGCGCCGGGTCCTGCAGGTCGGGGGCTCGCAGCCAGTCCCGGATGGCACCCTCGGTGACCCGCAGGTCCACCCGGCCGGCGGCATCGAGGGGTTCGCCGCGCGCCATCCGTTGCAGCAGCGGCGCCACCCGTCGGCGCACCTCGGCGATCTCGCGCCGGTTGGTCTCGGCCGCCTCCGCCAGCGCCTCGGCCCGCAGGGCCGAGCGGGCCGCCTCGTCGTTGTGGACGCCGACCATCCGGACGATCCCGGTCAGCAGCCGTCGCCACAGGAAGCCCACCACGAACGCCACCACCGGGATCGCGAGCAGGTCCACGGCGGTCGCGGGCGGAGCCCCGGTCGATTCCGCCCACCACACCCCGGCCAGGATGATCGCGGTCGCCCCGATGCCGCCGAGGACCGGGTTGCCGCGCACGATCAGCAGGGCGGAGAGGTAGGCGCCGAGGTTGGCGAGGAAGGAGTCGCCCGACGGAGCCTGACCGAGCAGCGTCAAGCCGAAGGTGAGCACCGAGCAGACCGCGACGAGGGCCACCTGGGGCGGTCGCAACGGCTCGTCGGTGGGGCTGGTCAGCACGATGCCGCCGAGCAGGAGGCACAGGTAGGCGGCGACGTCGACCACGCTGACGGCGGCGAGGCCCCGGGTGCCAAGACCCCAGGCGACAGCGAGCAGCCAGACCGTCGCCATCGTGGCGCGGGCGCCGCGGGTGCCCAGCCCGGCGGCGCCGGTGGCCCGCCCCGTCACTGCGACCACGACAGGGCCACCCGTGTGCCCTGGCCGAGGGCGGTGTCCACCCTGGCCCTGCCGCCGGGGAGACCGTCGACGGCGGCCCGGATGCTGGTGCGCAGGCCGAGCCGCGCCGGGTCGACGGACCCGGGGTCGAAGCCGCGGCCATTGTCGCTGACGGTGATCTCGATCAGGTGCGCCGAGACCCGGATCCGAACCGTCCGGGAGGCGGCCGACCCGGCATGGCGGACGCTGTTCCTCAAGGCCTCGGCGGCGGCCCGGCCGAGGGTGTCGACCACCTCGGTGGGCACCTCGCCGGCGTCCTGGGCCGGCCTGATGTCGCAACCGGGGTCGATCGCCCGCAGCCGGTCGACCAGGTCGGCCAGGGCTTCGCGGGAGGACCGGACGGTGCCGTCCAGCCCGGCCCCGGCTGCCCGGTCCAGCAGCAGCAGGGCGCTCTGCGCCTCGGCCCGGAGTTCGGCGGGGGGACGATCCGGCAGCGCCATGGCAGCGGTGAGAACCGACAGCACGTCGTCGTGCACAACGCGGGCGAGCGCGTCCTTGCGGCGGGCGTCGGCCTCGGCCCGGATCACCCGCCGCTCCTCCTCCTGCGCCCGCGACTGGGCGACCCGCATCTGGGTGAGGCGGGAACGGATGCCGAGGAAGATCGCGACCAGGGCCAGGTTGCTGAGGTGTGCGGGGGTGTTCTCCGCGACGAGGGCGGGCACCGCGCCGAGGAAGACCAGCCCCGACACGGCAGGCAGCAGGGCGGAGGTCGCCGCCGCAGAAATCGCCACCGCCGGGGGCGTCCAGAGCACCAGATAGCTCACGACCACCGGCTCCAGCGTCCACGCCCACGGCATCGCCTGCCCCGGGTCGCTGCCGCGGTAGGCGGCGAAGGCTGTCGCCATCAGCAGAGCGTTCATGATCGGGGCGATGACCCAGCCGAAGCGCATCAGGTCGTCGGACAGCCATCGCCCCAGGACGCCCAGGGCCAGCACGATCCCGGCCACGACGATCCCGCCGGCGTTCCACCACGGCGCGAAGTCGGCGGCGCCGGACAGCGTCCCGAGGGTCTGGCCGATGGCGAGGACGAGGCCGCCCAGCGACATCATCCAGCTCAGCTCACGGTCTGCCCGCCGGCTGCCGGTGCTCGGCACCCCCGTCCCTCACTCGTTCGCCGGTACCAGGCCGTCCTCGACCGCTCGGCGGTACAGGTCGACCTTGGTGGGGGCGGGCCGGTCGACCGCGGCATACTTCCCGCGGATCCGCCGGATGTGGTCGAGCACGGTCTCCCGTGAGATGTAGAGCACGGCGCCGACCCGTTCGGCAGTCTCGCCTGAGGCGTACAGGGCCAGCACCTCGGCCTCCCGCTCGCTCAGCCTGGCGGTGACGAACTCGCTGTCGGCGTCGAGTGCCGCCGCCCAGTCGGCGGTGGCCACCACCTCCCCGCGCAGCACGGTCCGGACCGCCCTGACGACCACCTCGGGCAGTTCGGACTTGCGGACCATCCCGCACACCCCGGCACGGCTGGCCTCGCGCACCAGGCCCGGCCGGTCGCCGCTGGTGTAGGCGAGGACGGCGGCACCGGTGCGGGCCAGAGCCCGAACATTCGCCGTCGGGGTCGATCCGTCAGCCAGGGTCAGGTCGAGCAGCACCAGGTCGAGGTCCAGCCCGGAGGCCAGCAGTTCGGCAACGGTGGCCCCGGTCGCGACGACGTGCATGTCGGGCTGGGTGTTGATGATCGTCGTGGCGCCCAGCACAACAGCGGGATGGTCGTCCACGACCGCGATCCTTGCCTTGATCACCGGGCCCCCCTTGGCTGTCCGGTCGATCATCTCGCGCCACCCCGGCCACCATCAAATGCCGGCCGGAGAGTGTGTGGGGCGGCCGCTGTCGCGCCCTCCCGATCGCTGGGGCGCATCCCCCGGGATCCGGGTTGTGCGGTAGGTGCCGACCCCGTACGGTGTCGGCTCAACCGGGGCCATCGCGGCTCCGGCAGGCAGGAGGCGGGCATGGCCGGGGAGGTCGACACCGACCCGCGGGAGCGAACCTGGAGCCTGGCGGCGGCGGTCATCCTGTCGCTGGCGACACTGGTCTCGGCCTGGTGCGGTTACCAGGCGTCGGTGTGGAACGGGGTCATCGCCACCCAGACGCGGGAGGCCAACGCGGCCCGGCTCGACTCCGCCCGGCAGGCCGGAGTGGCCGACCGGCAGCTCTCCAGCGACCTGCTGATCTTCGCGGTCTGGCTGGAGGCGGAGGTGACCGGGGCGGAGGCGGTCGCCGACTCGGTAGCGGAGCGCTTCCTGGCGCACTTCCGTCCAGCCTTCGAGGCGTGGCGGGCCGAGCCGCCGCGGCCCGGCAGCCGGCTCCCGGCCGGCACTCCGTTCGACCGGCCGGAGTACGTCCTGCCGACCCAGGCGGCCGCCGAGGCCGCCCAGGCCCGCGCCGAGGCGGCTGCCGCCGCCGCGGATGCCGCCGGCACCTGGAGCAGCCGCTACGTGCTGGCCACCGTGCTGTTCGCCTCGGTCCTCTTCCTGGCCGGGATCGCGGCCAAACTGTCCCGCCGGGTCGCGCACCCGGTCGTCGTCCTGGCCGGGCTCACCCTGCTCGGGGCGGTGGCCTCGCTGGTGAGTCTCCCGGCGTTGCTGGACGGGCTGTAGCCGCCCACCCCCACAACCGGGGATCTTCGGCCGGACTGCCGCGGCATGGCGACCCGTAACGGTGCTTGCGGCGTGGCTTTTGGTCGCCGCCAGGCGGCTGCGCAGGCGCCGCGACATCCCCTAGTTACGGGGATAACCCCTTGTCAGAGGCGAGTCGAGCGGTGCGCTTCGGCCTATACTCCGGCCATGATCGCGATCCTGATCCGCGCGGCCGGGTTCCTGGTGACCGCGGCCCTGGGTCTGCTCGCGGCGGCCTGGTTGCTGCCCGACGTCGGCATGTCCGCGTCCGGATTCACCCTGGCCGTCGTCGTCTTCGGTCTCGCCCAGTCGGTGCTCGGCATCGTGGTGGCGAAGCTGGCCAAGCGGTTCGCCCCGGCCCTGCTGAGCGGTTTCGGGTTGATCTCCACCCTGGTCGCGCTGTGGATAGCGACCCTGGTTCCGGGCGGGCTGGCGATCTCCGGTCTGCGCACCTGGATCCTGGCCACGATGGTCGTCTGGGTCGTCACCAGCCTGGCGTCCCTGCTGCTGCCGCTGCTGATCAAGGACGGCCCCGGCCGGTCCGCCTGAGTTCCCACCCCACCCACGCTCCACCGCAGAGAGGATCAACCGCTATGTCCTTCTGGACCTCGATCTGGGATGTCATCTGGTGGTTTCTGACCGCCTTCGTCTTCATCGCCTACCTGATGGCACTGTTCTCGATCATCGGCGACCTGGTTCGCGACCGGAAGCTCAACGGCGTCGCGAAGGCGATCTGGCTGTTGTTCCTGATCTTCCTGCCGTTCCTGACCGCCCTGGCCTACCTGATCTTCCGCGGTCAGGGCATGGGCGATCGGGCTGCCGAGCAGGCGAAGGCCGCGCAGGCCGCGACCGAGGACTACGTCCGTTCCGTGGCCGGCACCGGCCCGGCCGCCGAGATCGCGCAGGCCAAGCAGTTGCTGGACACCGGCGCGATCAGCGCCGAGGAGTACGCCCGGCTGAAGGCGGCTGCGCTGGCGAAGGTGGGCTGACCACCTGATCCAAGCCTGCTACTCGGGCAGGCCGTCACGGTCGGCCCACTCCAGCAGGGTGTCCAGCCGGTGCGCCACGTCGTCGATGGCGGCGTGCGGGTCGCCGCGCTCGGCGAACCGTGCCGGGACGGTGGCGAGGGTGAACTCGCGCGGGTCGATGCTGTCCAGCTCGTCCCACTCGAAGGGGGTCGACACCGTCCCGTCCGGGACGCCGCGGACCGACCAGGCGCTCGCGCTCGTGTGATCGCGAGCGTTCTGATTGTAGTCCACGAAGACGTGGCGGGGGTCGCGCTCGTCGCGCCACCAGGTGGTCGTCACGTCATCGGGGGCGCGCCGCTCGACCTCGCGTGCGAAGGCGAGGGCCGCCCGGCGGACCTGGCTGAAGCCCCACTCCGGCGCGATCCGGACGTAGATGTGCAGCCCGTGGCCCCCGGAGGTCTTGGGATACCCGATGATCCCGAGCTCATCCAGGACACCCTTGGCGACGGCGGCCACCCGGCGGACCCGCTCGAAGCCCGCCTCGGGCATCGGGTCGAGGTCGATCCGCCACTCGTCGGGCCGCTCGGTGTCGGCGCGCCGGGAGTTCCACGGGTGGAACTCCACCGTCGACATCTGCACCGCCCAGATCACGGCGCCCAGCTCGGTGACGCACAGCTCGTCAGCGGTTCTGTTGTAGCGCGGGAAGTGCAGCTTCACCGTCTCCACCCAGGGCGGTGCCCCGGCGGGGAGGCGCTTCTGGTGCACCTTGTCGCCGGCCAGGCCCCGGGGGAACCGGTGCAGCATGCAGGGCCGCTCCCGCAGCGCCCTGACGACGCCGTCGCCGACCGCGAGGTAGTAGTGGGCGAGGTCGAGCTTCGTCCAGCCGTGGGCCGGGAAGTACACCCGGTCCGGGTTGGTCAGCCGGACCGACCGCGGCCCGACCTCGATCTCGGTCTCCGAGCTCGCCATGGGCGCCAAGCTACCCGCCC
>JAEYUH010000079.1 GCA_023432725.1 Actinomycetes bacterium
ACCCCTCGAGCCCTGCCGGAACCAGCGAGGCCAGCGTCCGGTCGGCCTGCAGCGCCAGCGCCACCCCCTCACGCAACCGGGCGTCCCCGCGGTGGTCGGAATCGACAACCCAGGCCAGCCGGGTGACCCGGGTGCCGTCGAGCGGGAACCGGGTGAAGCCCATCGCCGTGGTCTTGTCAGGATTGGCCTCGATCTCGGCCTCCAGCCGGTCCAGCGCCGGCGGGTCCAGGCTTCGCCAGACCACGTCGGTGCTGCCCTCGGCAATGGCCGCCTCGGCGGCGGCCGAGTCGGCAACCCGCTTCAACCGGATCCGGTCAAGGACGCCGACCAGCGGGCCGACGTAGTCGACGAACCTGTCCAGGATCGCCCCTTCGGCGCCGATGGATTCCACCAGGTAGGGCCCCGAGCCGATCGGCAGCGTCTCCAGCGGCAGCCCGGTGTCGGGGTTGAAGCTCTCCTCGTCGACGATCGAGGCGGTCAGCGACGTCAGCGCATAGCCGAACCTGCTGTCGGCGAAGGCGAGGTGGAACCTGACGGTCTGCGGGTCGGGGGCCGAGATCCTCACGAGGCTGTCCAGCATCCCGACGGCTGTCCCTGCCACGTCCAGTCGCAGGGCGCGCTGGATACTGAAGCGGACGTCGGAGGAGGTCACCTGGTTGCCGTTGTGGAAGGCAAGGGCCGGCGGCAGCGTGCACTCGTAGACGGTTTCGGAACTGAAGATGCAGTCGGTGGCGGCGTCCGGCTTGAGCTCCCCGGTGGTGGGGTCCACCAGCATCAGGCGCTGGTACAGGTTCGTGACCAGGAGCGCGTCGGTGTCCCCCAGCGCCAGCGCGGGATCGGCGCCCCGGATCGGTCCCGAGGTCGTCACAGTGAAGTCGCGCGGCAGGGGCGTCGCGGACGGCGACGGCAGCTCGGTGGGTGCCGGCGGTTCCCCGGTGCAGCCGGCCAGCAGCAGCGCTGCCAGTCCCGCCACCAGCCAGCGCAGCTCACCGCGCATTGAAGTACTTCGCCTCGGGATGGTGGACCACCAGCGCGTCCGTCGACTGCTCCGGATGCAGCTGCAGCTCCTCCGACAAGACGACGCCGATCCGCTCCGGCTCCAGCAGGGCGACCAGCTTGGCGCGGTCGGCCAGGTCGGGGCAGGCCGGGTACCCGAAGGAGTACCGCGATCCGCGGTAGGCCTGGTCGCGGATCATCGCCTCCCGCGTGCCGTCCCCGCCCAGGCCCAGTTCGGCGCGCACCCTGGCGTGCCAGCACTCCGCCAGCGCCTCGGTGAGCTGCACCGAGAGCCCGTGCAGCTCCAGGTAGTCGCGGTAGGAATCGCCGGCGAACAACTCGGCGGTGGCCCGCGAGACGGCCTGGCCCATGGTGACCAGCTGGAAGGCGATCACGTCGGGTCCGAGCTCGGCGGCCTCCTCGGCGTCCCGGAAGAAGTCGGCAAGGCAGAGCCGCCGTTCCCGGGACTGGCGCGGGAAGTCGAACCTGTGGAGCTCGCGGGCGGGGTCGGCCGGATCGCCGACGACCAGCGTCGAGCCCTCGGAGTGGCAGGGCCAGTAGCCGTGGACGACAGCGAACTCGGCCAGTCCGCGGGTGGCGATCTCGTCCAGCCACCGCCGCAGCCGCGGCAGGCCCTCGGTCTCCACCAGTTCCTCGTAGCTGGGTCCGCCGCGGGCACCACGCAGACCCCACTGGCCCATGAAGGTGGCCCTGTGGTCGAGCCACTCGGCAACCTCCGCGAGCTTGATGCCCTTGACGACGCGGCTGCCCCAGAACGGAGGAGACGGTACGTCGACCCGGCGGGCGACGTCGGAGCGGACCCCGGGCTCAGCGTCGACAGCGGCGGACGGACGCGCCGCCGCGGTGACCCGTCGCCGCCGCGGCTCCGGCAGCGCGGCCCCCGGCTCGCCCCGCTTCACCGCCATCACCGACTCCATCAGCGACAGCCCCTCGAAGGCGTCCCTGGCGTACCTGACCTCGCCGGCGTACAGCTCGTTCAGGTCCTCCTCGACGAAGGCTCTGGTCAGCGCCGCCCCGCCGAGCAGGACCGGGTACTGGCTCAGCCCGCGGGCGTTGAGCTCGGCGAGGTTGTCGCGCATCACCACCGTCGACTTCACCAGCAGGCCCGACATCCCGATCGCGTCGGCGTTGTGGGCCAGTGCCGCCTCCACGATCGCGCTCACCGGCTGCTTGATGCCGAGGTTGACCACCGTGTAGCCGTTGTTGGTCAGGATGATGTCGACGAGGTTCTTGCCGATGTCGTGCACGTCGCCCTTGACCGTGGCCAGGACTATCGTGCCCTTGCCTGCGGTGTCGGTGGCGTCGATGTGCGGTTCCAGGTGGCGCACCGCCGTCTTCATCACCTCGGCGGAGGCGAGCACGAACGGCAGCTGCATCTGACCCGACCCGAACAGGTCGCCGACAGTCTTCATGCCGGCCAGCAGGAACTCGTCGATGATCCGCAGCGCCGGCCGGTCGGCCAGGGCGAGGTCGAGGTCGGCCTCCAGACCGTTGGCGTCCCCGTCGATGATCCGGCGGGCCAGCCGCTCGCCCACCGGGAGCGCTTCGAGTTCGGCCCGCCTGGCCTGCCGGGTGTCGGCGGTGGTGACGCCCTCGAACAGTTCGAGGAAGCGGGTCAGCGGGTCGTAGCCGGGACGGCGGCGGTCGTAGACCAGGTCGAGGGCCACCTCGCGCTGCTCGTCGGGGATCCGCGCCATCGGGACGATCCGGGCGGCGTGCACGATCGCGGAGTC
>JAEYUH010000089.1 GCA_023432725.1 Actinomycetes bacterium
GCCTTCATCAGGTCGTCGAGCAGGTAATCGGTGTCGAGCTCCTCGCCGCTGAGGTAGCGGTCCATCAGGGAGTCGTCCTCGGCCTCCTGGATGATCGCCTCGATCAGCGGGCCGCGGTAGGTCTCGACCTGGTCGTCGTCGGCGCTGAGCTGGCGGTTCACCACGTCCTTGCCGGAGTAGTCGTGCTCCTCGAGGCTGAGCAGGCCGATGTTGCCGGAGATCACGCCCGGCGCCGACAGGGTGGGGACGTGGGTAGGCATGACGCCCTCGCCGAAGGCGGCCTGGGCGGCCGAGACCGAGGCGTCGAAGTCGGCGTGGCCGGCGTCCAGCTTGGTCAGCGCGATGATGCGCGGCAGCCGGGCGGCCTCGCACTCCTCCCACAGCGCGGCGGCGGCTCCGTCGATGCCGTCCGCGGCGGAGATGACGAAGATGGCGGCGTCCGCCGCCCTGATGCCCGCGCGCAGCTCGCCGACGAAGTCGGGATGGCCGGGGGCGTCCAGCAGGTTGGTGACGGTGCCGCGGTTCTCGACCGACGCGAGGTAGAGCTGGGCGGCGCGTTCGGCGTCCTCCTTCTCGCCGCGGTAGCCCGCGATCCGGGCCTTGAGCAGCTGCTCGAACAGGGAGGTCTTCCCCGAACCCGCGTTTCCGATCAGGACGACGTTGCGGACTTCATCGGGACTGGTCACCTGCAGGGAGGCAGCGCTCATCTTTGAACTCATGGGGACAACCTTGCCGTCGCCACTGACACCCTGCAACCGGTTTTGGATGATTGGCCGACGGTCGCCCGGGTGGCCGTCGGGCGGTCCCGCGCAGCCGGGTTCGTCGTCCCGCCGAGGTCCTGGCGAGCCGGTGGAACCGCCCCTGTGTCCGGGCCCCTGCTCCAGCTTCTGCCAGATGGCCCGGCCGGCTGACACATCCGTCGGCCGAGCCTCGCCGGCGGCAGAAGTTGGGCACGGCCGGGCCGGTTGGTCGGGCTCTGTGAGCCGGGGTCAGCGCTGCGCCATCGCAACGTAGTCGCGGCGGGGCGAGCCGGTGTAGATCTGCTTGGGGCGGGCGATCCGGTTGTCGGGGTCGGTGATGAACTCCTGGTATTGGGCGGCCCAGCCCGCGGTGCGGGGGATCGCGAACAGCACGGTGAACATCTCGGGCGGGAAGCCCAGGGCCTCGTAGATCAGGCCCGAGTAGAAGTCCACGTTGGGGTAGAGCCGTCGCGAGACGAAGTAGTCGTCGGTGAGCCCGTACTTCTCCAGCTCCTGGGCGACCCGCAGCAGCGGGTTCACCCCGGTGATCTCGAAGACGTCGTCGACTGCCTTCTTGATCACCCGGGCCCGCGGGTCGTAGTTCTTGTAGACCCGGTGACCGAAGCCCATCATCCGGGTCCGGCCCGCCTTCACCCCCTCGATGAACTCCGGGACGCGGTCGACACTCCCGATCTCCCGCAGCATCTTGAGTACCGCCTCGTTGGCGCCACCGTGGAGCGGGCCGTGCAGTGCCCCGACCCCCGCCGAGACGCAGGTGAACAGGTCGTTGCCGGAGCTGGCCACCGCGCGGACGGCGGACGTCGAACAGTTCTGCTCGTGGTCGGCGTGCAGGATGAACAGCACCTCCACAGCGCGGATCAGCCGCTCGTCGGCGCGATACCGCCGCTCCGCCTTCTTGAACAGCATCTGCAGGAAGTTGTGGCAGTAGCCGTAGGAGTCGTCCGGGTTGAGGTACGGCTTGGCCTTGCCCTTGCGGTAGGCGAACGCGGCCAGGGTGGGCATCTTGCCGATCAGCCGGGCGATGTTGAGCGCCCTGGCCTCGGGGTCGTTGAAGTTCTGGGCGTCCGGGTAGAACGAGAAGAACGCCGCGGTCGAGGCCATCAGGATCGACATCGGGTGGGCGTCGTAGGGGAAGCCCGCCAGCAGCGTCTTCAGCTTGTCGGGGAGCATCCGGTGCTCGGTGATGAGCTGCTCCCAGGCCGCCAGCTCGTCGGCGGTCGGCAGTTCGCCGTTCAGCAGCAGCCACGCGACCTCGAGGAAGGTGGAGTGCTCGGCGAGCTGTTCGATCGGGTACCCGCGGTACTCCAGGATCCCTGCGTCGCCGTCGATGTAGGTGATGGACGAGCGGCAGGAGGCAGTGTTCATGTAGCCGGGGTCGTAGGTGGCCAGGGGCACCCCGTCGACCACGAGCCGGCGCAGGTCGGTGGCCCTGATGGTGCTGTCGGTGATCGCCAGCTCCTGTCTTGTGCCGCTGGCCGGGTGCGTGAGTTCGAGAAGATCTGCCATGGGCGCACCCTACGGGCCGCGGCCGAAGCAGGTGCGGGGTCCGCCATTTTGGCCCTGGCGGCCCGGTTTTGACCCACCTAACCGCGCGGGGTAACCTTGGACGTCGTTGCGCTGTGGTCTGCCCTGTGGCTGATCCCGCATTGACGATAGTGAAGACAACTCATGGAAGCAGGTCTTTGACCCGTGTCTACGTACAGCCCGAAGCCTGGCGAGATCACCAGGAACTGGCACGTCATCGATGCCGAGGACGTGGTCCTGGGTCGCCTCGCCGTGACCGCCGCCACCCTGCTGCGCGGCAAGCACAAGGCACAGTTCGCGCCGCACGTCGACACCGGTGACTTCGTGGTCGTGGTGAACGCGTCCAAGATCGCCCTCACCGGCAACAAGCGCACCGACAAGCTGGCCTACCGTCACTCCGGTCGTCCGGGCGGGCTGAAGTCCATCTCCTACGGCGAACTGCTGGAGTCCGACCCCCGCAAGGCCGTCGAGCGCGCCGTGTGGGGCATGCTCCCCAAGAACAAGCTCAGCCGCCAGCTGATCAAGAAGCTCAAGGTGTACGCCGGGCCGGAGCACCCGCACACCGCGCAGAAGCCGCAGCCCTACCAGATCACCCAGATCGCCCAGTGACAGGAATGACAGTGACCGACATCGTCGAAGAGACTGCTACCACCGACGAGTTCGTCCCCTTCACCGAGGGCGAGCGCGAGATCGCCTACCGTGCCGAGGCCGTCCCGAGCACCGCGGTGCCCGGCGGGCGCCCGGCAGTGGTTGCCCCCGCCGCCGCGACCGGCCGTCGCAAGGAGGCCATCGCCCGGGTCCGGATCGCCCCCGGCACCGGCCAGTTCTCCATCAACGGCCGCACCCTCGAGGACTACTTCCCGAACAAGCTGCACCAGCAGACGGTCAACGAGCCCTTCGTGACCGCCGCCGTGGTGGGCTCCTACGACGTCATCGCCACCATCGTCGGCGGCGGCGTCACCGGCCAGGCCGGCGCGCTGCGACTGGGCATCGCCCGGGCGCTGAACGCTGTCGACGCCGAGGCCAGCCGTCCCGCCCTGAAGAAGGCCGGCCTGCTGACCCGCGACGCCCGGATCAAGGAGCGCAAGAAGGCCGGCCTGAAGAAGGCCCGTAAGGCTCCGCAGTACAGCAAGCGCTGACGCGGGAACGCGACCGGATGCCCCGGCTCTTCGGCACCGACGGAGTGCGCGGCACCGCCAACGCGGATCTCACCCCCGAGATCGCGTTGCAGGTGTCGAGCGCTGCTGCCCGGGTGCTGGGAGAGGCCGGGGCTTTTGGTTCCGGTCGCAGGCCGCGCGCTCTCGTCGGACGTGACCCGCGGGCCTCGGGCGAGTTCCTCGAGGCCTGTGTCATCGCGGGGCTCGCCTCGTCCGGGGTCGACGTGGTGCGGCTCGGTGTCGTCCCGACCCCCGGCGTGGCCTACCTGGTGGGCGAGCTGGACGCCGACCTCGGCGTCATGCTGTCGGCCAGTCACAACCCTGCCCCCGACAACGGCATCAAGTTCTTCGCCCGCGGCGGGGTCAAGCTCGACGACGACCTCGAGGACGCCATCGAGGCGCAGATCGGCCAGCCCTGGGACCGTCCCACCGGGGCGGGCGTGGGACGCGTCCGGCCCGATCTCGGCGCTCGTGAGGCCTATGTGGCCCACCTCGTCTCGAGCCTCGGCAGCGACGGCAGCCTCGAAGGGCTCAAGGTGGTGATCGACGCCGCCAACGGTGCCGCCTACCGCACCGCCCCCGAGGCCTTCGCCGCCCAGGGCGCGCAGGTGGTCCTGCTGCACGCCGAACCGGACGGTCTCAACATCAACGACCACGCCGGCTCGACCCACCCCGAGGCCCTGCAGGCCGCGGTGGTGGCCCACCGCGCCGACCTCGGCATCGCGCTGGACGGCGACGCCGACCGCTGCCTGGCGGTGGACGCCGACGGCACCCTCGTCGACGGCGACCAGATCCTCGCGATCCTCGCGCTGGCGATGCGGGACGCCCGCACCCTGCACAGCGACACCGTGGTCGCCACGGTGATGAGCAACCTGGGGTTCCTGCAGGCGATGAAGCGCCACAACATCACCGTCGACACCACCAAGGTGGGCGACCGCTACGTACTCGAGGCGATGAACGCGAACGGCTTCACCCTCGGCGGCGAGCAGTCCGGCCACGTCATCATGAGCGAGTTCGCGACCACCGGCGACGGCGTCCTGACAGCCCTGCACCTGGCCTCCCAGATGACCACCACCGGGCGGCCGCTGGCCGACCTCGCGTCGGTGATGACCAGGTTCCCGCAGGTTCTCGTGAACGTCTCCGGGGTGAACAAGGCGCGCGCAGGGCTCGATCCCGAGGTGAACGCCGCTGTCACCGCCGCGGCGAAGGAGCTGGGCGATTCCGGACGGGTGCTGCTGCGTCCCTCGGGTACCGAACCGCTGGTACGGGTGATGGTGGAGGCCGCCACCCAGGAACAGGCCCACGAGGTGGCCGAGCGGCTGGCCGGCGTCGTCAAGGCGCGCCTGAGCCTGTAGCACTGCGCCACCGGGTGCAACGAAGTCGCCGGCGGGCGACTCTTACTGGTGTGACCACTACCCGGACGGGAGCTGCGGTGGACCTCGACACGGTGCCCGCCTTCGACGAGTACGTGCGTGCGCGCTCCGACGGCCTGCTGCGGCTGGCCTGGCTGGTCACCCGCGACTGGGAGGACGCCCGCGACGCCGTGCAGGACGCCTTCGCCTCGCTCTACCCGCGCTGGGCAGGGCTGCCCGACGGTGACCGGCGTCACTCCTATGTGTCCCGGACGGTGGTCAACGCCTGCCTGGCGGTGGTGCGGCGGCGCCGCTCGCAGCCGGTCGCCGACCCCTCGCTGCTGGCGGCGGCACCGACCGCCGCGGACCCCGGCGACGCGGTGGCCAACGCCGACGCCGCCTGGCGGCTGTGCGGCGAACTGCCGGCCACCCAACGCGCAGCCGTCGTGCTGCGGTTCTACAACGACTACAGCTTCGGCCAGATCGCCGAGGCGCTGGGCTGCACCGAGTCGACAGCGCGCTCCCACGTCCACCGGGCGATGGCGGCGTTGCGGTTGCTCCTGGACTCCGGAGGGCTTGATGGATGAGCTGGAGCGGGCGTTCCGCGACGCCCTGAAGCGGGCCGACACGGTGACCGTCCCGGTCAGCGTCGATCCCGAGGAGGTCAGGGGCACGCGACCCCTGCGCCCTCGCTGGCTCGGCGGCCTCGCGATCGCGGCGGGCCTGGCCGTGGTGGCAGGGGTCGGGGTCTGGGCGGTGGTGGGTCGTGGCGTGCCCGCGGTACCGGCCGCGGCCCCGTCCACCATGGTCGAGGTCGACGCCTTCTCGGGGCGGGAGAACCCGACCGTGCCGCTGGCTGCCAGGCTGGCGGACCAGCTGTACGACGCGCTGCCGGGCCTGGAGCAGACCGGCCTCGAACTGACCGACCTGCCCGACCCGGGGCTCGGCTTCCGCGGCTTCGTGGTGACCCCACCGGACGCCACCCGTCCGGTGCTGCGCATCACGCCCGGTACCGTGGTGGTCGACCCGGGCGGCGACCCGGAGATCCTGGCCGATGCCGGTGGCAGCCTGTTCAACGCCGTACTCGGCGGGCTGCCCGAGGACCTGCGGCAGCTCGTGCTCGGCCAGATGGTGCAGATCCGGATCCGCAACGCGGGCGAGGTCGACCTGGCCGGCATCACCGTCACGTTCCCCGACAACCTCACCGTCGACTACGGGACGGTGCCGGCCGGCGGCGCCAGCCGCTACGCGCCGGTCGGGCTCGCCTACCGTTATGCCCTGATCATCGCGACCGCGGACGGTCAGCAGCACCGCTGGCGGCCGATCGACTACATGGGCGAGACGCTGCTCAAGCCCGGCTACTACTCGTATGCGATCAGCGTGTCCGGCGACCAGATCGACCTCGCCTTCGAAGTTGACGAAGCGGGCCCGACGGCCACCCAGCCCCAGACCGAACCCAGCCCCGCCGACACACCGCAGGCCCCGCCACCGGTGGCCCAGGGCGACACCGCGACCTGGGTGCTGCTCGGCCCGGCGTCCGTCGGCCCGGAGTCGACGGAGCTGACCGTCGGGGTGACCCGGCTGGCTTGTGCGTCGGGGGTGACCGGGGCGGTCCTGGACCCGCAGGTGGAGATCACCGACGAGCAGGTGGTGGTCACCATCAACGTCGACCCGCTGCCGCAGGGCCAGTACGAGTGCCAGGGCAATGACACGGTCGAGTACGTGGTGACCCTGGCCGAACCGCTCGGCGACCGCGACCTGGTGGACGGCGCCTGCCTGGCGGGGGAGGCGGTCGGCACCGCGGCGTGCGTGGACGGTGCAGTGCGGCGGGTCGGCTCTAGGTAGCGGACCCGTCCAGCCGGCGGCCGAGCACCGCGACGTCCTGCTGCTCGTAGCCGAGGTGCTCGTAGAAGCCGAGCACCGGCGCGTTGTCGGTGCGCACCATGAACTGGATCTTCGGCACCCCGCGGGCCACCAGCCAGCGCTCGCAGGCCGCCATCAGCTCCCGGCCGAGGCCGGTGCCGCGGGCGACGGGGGCGACCGCCAGGTAGTACACCCAGCCGCGGTGCCCGTCGTGACCCACCATCGCCGCGCCGACCAGCGCCCCGGACGCGTCGCGCCCCCCGAGCACCGCCGACGCCGGGCCGGCGACCGCTCTGGCGAAGTCGGCGTGGGGGTCGTTCCACGGGCGGGTCAACCCCGCGGCGTGCCACAGCGCCACCACGTCGGCGACGTCGGCCTGCCCCAGCGGTACGGCGTCCACTAGATCCGCCGGATGCGTACCCAGCTGACCTTGTGGTCGCGGGCCTTGCGCAGGATGGCGGTGGCACGACCGCGGGTCGGCTTGATGTTCATCATGAGGTTCGGTCCGTTGATCGTGTCCCAGATCTCGCCGGCCAGCCGCACCGCCTCGGTCTCGCTGATCCGGGAGAACCTCACGAAGTATGACTTCGGGTCGCGGAAGGCGGTCTCGCGCAGCCGCAGGAACCGGTGGATGTACCACGACCTGACGTCGTCGTCGGCGGAATCGACATACACCGAGAAGTCGAAGAAGTCGCTGACCGCGAGCCCCATCGTGCCGTTGGCGCGGCGACGGGCCGGCTGCAGCACGTTGAGTCCCTCGATGATGAGGATGTCGGGCCGGCGCACCACCACCTGCTCGTCGGGGACGATGTCGTAGGCCAGGTGGGAGTACACCGGCGCGGTGACCTCGGGGGCGCCTGACTTCACGTCCATCACGAATTGCACCAGGCGCCGCCGGTCGTACGACTCGGGGAAGCCCTTGCGGTCCATCAGCCCGAGTTCCTCCAGGCGCTCGTTGGGGTACAGGAAGCCGTCGGTGGTGACCAGGTCGACCTTCGGCGAGCCGGGGCCGCGGCTGAGCAGTTCGCGCAGCAGCCGCGAGGTGGTCGACTTGCCGACCGCCACCGACCCCGCGATCCCGATCACGAACGGCGTCCGTGCGCCGGTGAGCCCGAGGAAGGCGTGGCTGTCGCGGTAGAGGCTGCCGGTGCGGTCCATGTACAGCTGGATCAGCTCGGTCAGCGGCAGGTACACCTCCCGCACCTCGTCGAAGTCGGTCGGCTCGTCGATGCCCCGCAACCGCGCCAGGGTCTGGGCCTCGAGGAAGTCGTGGCGGGCTGCCGCCAGGGCCGCCCAGTGCCGGCGGTCGAGGGTCAGGTAGGGCCCGAACGGGTCGTCCTCTGGGGCCGGTACCTCCGGGGCTGGGTTGTGCACCCGGCCAGTCTGCCGTGCTCCACCGCTAAGGTGACGGATATGTGCGGAATCATCGGATACGTCGGCCCGCGGGTCGCCAGAGACGTGGTCGTGGCGGGTTTGAAGCGGATGGAGTACCGCGGCTACGACTCGGCCGGCGTGGCGATCATCGCCGACGGCGAGATCCAGGTCCGCAAGAAGGCAGGCAAGATC
>JAEYUH010000224.1 GCA_023432725.1 Actinomycetes bacterium
ACCTTCGCCGCGAACGCCAACCCACCGGCGCTCATGCTGGCCCAGCTCGCCCTGGTGGTGTGCGGCGCCACCTTCGCGCTCCTGATGGGGGTCATGAAGGGCCTGCTCCGCAAGGCCTCCGCGCTCACCGACGAGCTCAGCGAGGTGATCTAGTGGCGATCGTGGTGAACCTCGACATCGAGCTCGTGAAACGCAGGATGACGCTGGCCGAGCTTGCCGACAGGGTGGGGATCACCCCGGTCAACCTGTCGATCCTGAAGAACAACCGGGCCAGGGCGATCCGCTTCTCCACCCTCGACGCGATCTGCCGCGAGCTCGGCTGCCAGCCCGCCGACCTTCTCGTCCGCGTTCCCGACGACGAGGCTGACCAGCAACCGCCGTCCGCCTGACGCAGGCCCAGCCTGACAATGCCGGTATCGCGGCGGGGCGGGCAGACCTTCGGGCAACAGGCTGGTTCGCCCCACGCGCGGCGTGTCACCCTGAGGCCTGGCACCATCCGAGGAGCGCCATGGCCTTTCAGCTTGCCCTCGACCTGAGCACGGCTGTCGTGCGCCTGAAGCCCGGCGCGACGGAAGCGATCACGGTGACGATCACCAACACCAGCACCGTGGTGCAGCACTACCTCGTCGAGGTGCAGGGCCTGCCCGACCCGGGCATGGTCACGGTGCCGACCGAGCCGGTCCGACTGCTGCCGCGGGAGTCCGCCGGAGTGCCGGTCACCATCGCGCTGGCGCGGGACCTTCCGGTGCCGGCGGGGCAGTACCGGCTCGGGCTGCGCGGCTACTCGCCCTACCACCCCGAGGTGGCCCGCACGGTCGAGCTGACGCTGGAGGTGTCAGCGGTCGCCGGGCTGAGCGTCAGCCCGTATCCCGAGCTCGTGACCGGACGTGGCGGGGGCAAGTTCGCGGTCAACGTCCAGAACACCGGCAACAGCCCGGGAATGGTGACCCTCGAGGTGCGCGACGACCAGGGCGCCGCCCGGATCGTCGTCGAACCGTCGAGCCTGACGGTCCCCGGGCAGGCCACCGCCGTCTCACAGGTGGGTGTGAAGCTGCCGGTCGCGCTCACCGGCGCCGACCAGCAGTTCCAGGTGAAGGTCACCGCGACAGACTCCCGCGAGCCCACCCGGCCGGTGACCGCCACCGTCCGGATGGTCTCCCGGCCATTGCTGACAGCGGGCGTGCTGAAGGTCCTCGGTGCCCTGGCGACGGTGGCCGTGGCAGCGCTCGTGATTCCGCTGGTCATGCCGCAGCCGGCCCCTGTCGTGAGCCCGACGCCGACCCCGTCCGCCTCGGCGCCCACCCCGGACGGCTCCCCCTCGGGGCCGGAGCCCCCACCCGAGCCGACGATCGCCATGACGCCCGAGAACCCTCGGGTGGGCGGCACCCTGAGCTTCGCGGCGGGCGGGGTCGAGGCCGGAGCGGAGTTCAAATGGGAACTCAGCAACATGGGCGGGGTCGATCTCCCGGGCGGCAGCCAGGCGACGTTCAGCCCCACCATCGAGCAGGCCGGCCAGTACCGGATCAAGCTCACCGTCACGACACCCGGCGGTACCTCGTCGAAGACCCTCGACTTCACGGTGGGCGAGAAGCTGCCCCCGGTCTACGTCGTCACCTCCGTCCAGACTTTCGCCAGCGGCGGCACCAAGGGGGACACCCTGGTGTGCGAAGACGGACACATCCCCATCTCCGGTGGGGTGCGCGCCCTGGACGGGCCGGCCGACGAACCCTTCCTGCGCGCCAGCAGGCCCTCGGACGACGGCGCGGGCTGGCTGGTCAGCGCCGGCGGGCAGACCGGCCGACGGGTCGAGTTCTCGGCCGTCTGCGTCACCCCGCCGCAGGGCATGGCGACCACCCCGCTGCGCAACCGGGAGCAGGTCCCGACCGCCGGACGCCGGGCGATCACCGCCGTGTGCCCTGCCGGTCAGGTGGTGCTCGGCGGCGGGGTGTCGATCGGCACCACGGCGAGGCAGAAGGGATGGGTCCTGGAGTCCACGCCCAGCCAGGCGGGCACCGGGCAGTGGGTGGCGTGGACGGTCGTCGTCGAGACCGTCGATGCGCGGAATGCCACAGCCCTCGCCTTCTGCGGTCCGCCGCCGCCCGGGTACAACGTGGGCTCGGTGCACACTGCGGTGGGCGCCAGCGGATCCCAGGACTTCCCGCTGACCTGCACCGGCCAGACCCTCAGTGGCGGCGTCGGCACCGAAACGGGAGTGCTGTTCGGCACCCTGACCAACTCGGGCATCCTCACCGCGATCCAGACCTCCGCACCCCGGACCGGGCCGGACGGGCTGGTGAGCTCCGGATGGGACATCCGGGTCGGATTCACCTCCCCGTTCGGCGACATCATCTACCCGGTGGCGATCTGCGCCGAGCTCGGGTGATTCCCGCTGCTAGGAGTCGACGACGCCGAGGAAGGCGATCTCCGAGAGCGCCAGGTCCTTGAACGTGGTGTTCTTGTCCCGGTACACCGACACCACCCGGAACAGGACGGAGTCGGTCACCCCGAAGTCGTGCTCGATCGTCTGCTTGCCGAACGTGTCCTCAAGGGTGAACTCCTCGATGCCGCGGTCGGTGACGATCTCCACCTTCTTGAGCCGTCCGTTGGCCCGGAACCGCTTCTGGCTGGACTGGAACCCGTTGTGGATCTCGATCGCCGTCACGCGGGCGGGCTCTTCCAGCGTCCAGCTCAATTCGACGCCCTTGGCGCTCGCTCCCACCTTCGAGCCGTGGCTGTTCCAGGCGGTCTTGCGGTTGCCGTCGATGGTCTTCGCGGCGCCGTAGCTCTCGTCGGCCGCCTTCGGGTGGGTACTGGTGGCGCGCGCCTTGGTGACGCGCAGCGGTCGCGCCTGAGGGGTCGGCGTCGGGGTGGGGGTGGCGGCCGGGGACTCCCCGGACGCGGTGGGGCTCGCGGTGGCCGCCCCGGTGGGCGTCGGCTCGCCGGCGGTGCGGGACCTCGCCCACAGGGCACCGCCCACCACCAGCGCGACGACGACGGCTCCGGTGACCATCCAGACCCAGACCGGGACTGCCGACAGGCCCGAGGCGGGCGGCGGCGGGGGAGGGGGCGGCGGAGGAGGCGGTGTCACGTCCGTGGACCGGCCGCATTGCTCGCACCAGCGGCGTTCGGGGGCGTTGCCGTAGCCGCAGTAGGGGCACGCGACGGTGGTCGCCGGCCCGGTCGGGGGCGCGGGCTCGGGTGGCGTCGGGTCGATCTCGGGCTCGGCAGGCTCCCGGTCGGGAGTGGGGCGCTCCAACTCTGTAGCGCTGTCCTGGACCGGTCCGTCCTCGACGAAGACCAGCGGGTAGTGGCAGGACGGGCACAGGGTGGG
>JAEYUH010000028.1 GCA_023432725.1 Actinomycetes bacterium
GCTTAACGCCCGTGACTCCCGACGGAGGGCGAACGGACGAGAATGCGACAGGGCCCCGGGGTGACCGCCCCGGGGCCCTGCGCCGTTGGCTCAGATCAGGCCGAGTTCGGTGACTGCCTCGCGCTCGTCAGCCAGTTCGGCGACCGACGCGTCGATCTTCGCCCGGGAGAAGTCGTCGATCTCCAGGCTCTGGACGATCTCGTACCTGCCGTCCTTGACCACGCACGGGAAGGACGAGATCAAGCCCTCGGGGACGCCGTAGGAGCCGTCCGACGGCACCGCCATCGAGACCCAGTCGCCCTCGGGGGTGCCGAGCACCCAGTCATGCATGTGCTCGACGGTGGCGTTGGCCGCGGAAGCGGCCGAGGAGGCGCCGCGCGCCGCGATGATCGCCGCGCCGCGCTTGGCGACGGTCGGGATGAAGTACTCCTCGATCCAGGCCTGGTCGTTGACCGCCTCGGCGGCGTTGCGGCCGTCGACCTCGGCGTGGAACAGGTCGGGGTACTGGGTGGCCGAGTGGTTGCCCCAGATGGTCATGTGCTTGACCGCGGTGACCGGGACGCCGAGCTTGGCGGCGATCTGCGAGATGGCGCGGTTGTGGTCGAGGCGGGTCAGCGCGTTGAACCGCTCGTTGGGGATGTCGGGGGCGTTGGTCATCGCGATCAGCGCATTGGTGTTGGCAGGGTTGCCGGTCACCAGGACTCGGATGTCGTCGGCCGCGACCTCGTTGAGGGCCTTGCCCTGGGCGGTGAAGATCGCGCCGTTGGCGCTCAGCAGGTCGCCGCGTTCCATGCCGGCGGTGCGCGGCCGGGCACCGACCAGCATCGCCAGGTTCACGCCGTCGAAGACCTTGGTGGCGTCATCGCCGATCTCGACCTTGCTCAGCAGCGGGAAGGCGCAGTCGTCAAGCTCCATCACGACGCCCTCGAGCGCCTTCAGGGCGGGGGTGATCTCCAGCAGCCGGAGTTCGACGGGCTGGTCGGGGCCCAGCAGGGCTCCGCTGGCGATCCGGAACAGCAGGCTGTAGCAGATCTGGCCTGCGGCGCCGGTGACCGCGACCTTGACGGGGGCATTGCTCACAGTTGACTCCTCGATGACAGTGGGGAACGGTGCCGATTCCGACGCTAGCAGTTGGACGCGACGGGGGTGTCGGATCCGTCAGGCTGGGGGCGCCCATCCGTTCACCGACCGGCCTGTGGCATGGACGGATGCCCGTGGCCGCTGCTAGGTCAAGGGACGCGGACCGGCTTCACGACGGCGTCGGTCTCGGTCGAGACCCCGGTCGTCGAGGCTTCGCCGTGACCTGAGGCACCTGCGCGGGCTCGCCTGTCGCCGGCACTGACGGGCATCGCCACCCCCGGCACCGGTGACCGCCGGTTGCCGCCGGGCGGGTTAGCATGCCCCGGTGCCGTGCCGATGAGGGGGTCACCCGTGCTGTGGATGGCGGTGGTGCCGGCGTGCCTGCTGGCAGGGGTCGCCGGTTGGCGGATGCCGCTGCGGACCCGCGTCCGGGCGCTGGTGATCGGGGTGCTCGGGCTTGTTCTCGTGTCAGGCATCGTTGCCGCGGTGCTCGACCCCGAGGACTCGGGGCTCGCCGGCGCCGTCGTACTGGGGGTCGCGATCGCGGTGAACGCCGGTCTGCTGCTGTGGGCGGCCTCCGGCTGGCGCTCGGACCGGGTCGAGGTCGAGCGGCTGCGCGGGATCGCCCGCCGCAACGCCGACCAGGTGTCGATCCTCAGCCATGAGATCCGAACCCCGCTCACCCTGATGCGCGGTTCGGCCGACCTGCTGGTCGAGGGCACACCTGGCCCGCTGACGCCGCGACAGCGGTCCTACCTGGAGACGATCCAGCGCAACTGCGAGGCGGTGATCTCGCTCGCCGAGGACCTTCTCACCCAGGCGAGGATCGACGCGGGCATGTTCGAGTTGCATCCGATGGTGGTGCGGCTGCGTCCGCTGGCCCAGTCCGTGATCCGGGAGCTGCGCGGACTGCACACGATCCCGATCGCGCTGGACTCCCCGGGCGCCCCGCCGCAGGTCTGGGCCGACCCTTCGCTGGTGCGGCAGGTGCTGATCAACCTCGTCAACAACGCCATCGCCCACTCCAGCGGTGCCTCGCTGGTGACGATCCGGATCGTCACCCGGGACACGAACGTGCTGATCTCGGTCTCCGACGACGGCGCGGGGATCGACGACGACCAGCGCCGCCGGCTGTTCGAGCGGTTCGCCTCGGGCCGCCCGCTGCGGGACGGGACCGGCCTCGGCCTCGTGATCACCCGCCAGATCGTCCAGATGCACGGCGGCAAGCTCCTGGTGGATTCGGTGTCCGGCAGCGGAACCACCATGATGGTGAGCCTCCCGAGCCGCTCCGACCCCTGGCAGCCCGGGACCGACGAGGAGTAGCCATGGCTGACAAGGGCACCGTGCTGGTGGTCGACGACGAAGTCCAGATGCTCGACATCATCAGCTTCGCCCTCGAGACCCAGGGATTCGCCACTGTCTGCGAGCGGGACGCCGAACGGGGCTGGTCGAGCTTCCAGCAGCACAGGTTCGCGCTGGCGGTGCTGGACGTCATGCTGCCCCGCAGCTCGGGCATCGACCTGTGCCGCCGGATCAGGGCGGCCGGCAACCTGCCGGTCATCCTGCTGACCGCGCGCGGGGAGACCAAGGACCGGATAGCAGGACTCGAGGCCGGCGCCGACGACTACGTCACCAAGCCCTTCCACCCCCGCGAACTGGCGTTGCGCGCGGAGGCCGTGGTGCGCCGCAGCGGCTCACGCGACGACGACCTGCAGCTGGGTGACCTGCGGTTCGTCGGCGAGGAGGTGCTGGTCGGGGACCGGGTGGTTCGACTGCCGAGCACCGAGCTGCGGATCCTGCGGGCCCTCGCCGCCCAGCAGGGGCACACCGTGACCTCGGCCGACCTGACCCTGCAGGGGTGGCGGGTGCTGGAGGGGCCAGGCACGAGGGAGATGCTCAAGACAGCGGTCTACCGACTCCGGATGCACCTGCGCGACGCCGGGTCGCACTACACGGTGACCGCCGTCCGCGGCGTCGGGTACGCGCTGTCGCCGCGCGATCCTCGGTAACCAGGCTGTGACCGAGTGTGACCTGGCCACGGGGTTTGGTGTCGCCGGCGGCCCTAGCGTGAAGC
Source organism: Actinomycetes bacterium (assembly GCA_023432725.1). Lineage (GTDB taxonomy): Bacteria > Actinomycetota > Actinomycetes > Propionibacteriales > Propionibacteriaceae > Propionicimonas. The sequence goes on from JAEYUH010000028.1 coordinate 3,155, forward strand.
TGCGTCGCACGACGTGCCTCGAGGGAACCAAGGAAGGACTCCCATGAAACGCAATGTCGCGATGGCAGCTGCGGCGATCACCGCCTCTGCTCTCGTCCTCGGCGGCTGTGCCGTCGACACCGCCACCCCCCAGGCCAATTCCAGCGGCCCTCTCACCATCGCCTGCGGCGCGATGGAGGACTGGTGCCAGGCGATGACCAAGAAGTTCACCGAAGAGACCGGCATCGAGACCAACTTCGTCCGGCTCTCGTCCGGCGAGACCGTCGCCCGGCTCGAGGCCGCCAAGGCCAACCCGGAGTTCGGTGTCTGGCACGGCGGGCCCGCCGACGGCTACGGTGCCGCCGCCGACGCCGGCCTGCTTGAGCAGTACACCCCGCCGACCGCGTCGGAGATCCCCGAGAAGTACCGCGACCCCGAGGGCTACTGGACCGGCGTGTACGTCGGCGCGCTCGGGTTCTGCAGCAACCAGAAGGTGCTCGACTCCCTCGGCCTGGCTGTGCCGGACTCCTGGGAGGACCTGCTCGACCCCAAGCTGAGCAAGCAGGTCGGCACCGCGCACCCGTCCACCTCGGGCACCGCGTTCACCACGCTGTGGACCCAGGTCACCCTGGCCGGCGGCGATGCCGACAAGGCCTTCGATTACATGCGCAAGCTGCACAACAACGTCCTGCAGTACTCCAAGAGCGGTACCGCCCCCGGGCAGACCGCCGGCCGCGGCGAGGTCGCGGTGGGCCTGGTGTTCACCCACGACTGCGTGAAGTACAAGGAGGCCGGGATGACCGACCTCGTGGTCTCGCTGCCTGCCGAGGGCACCGGCTACGAGATCGGCGGCGTCGCCGTCGTGAAGGGCGCCAAGAACATGGAGGCCGCCAAGAAGTACGCCGACTGGGCCCTGAAGGCCGACACCCAGGCGATCGGCGCCACCGTGGGCTCCTACCAGGTCACCACCAACCCGTCCGCACCCAAGGACGACCGGATGATCGACCTGTCGACGGTGAACCTCGTCGACTACGACTTCGAGGCTGCTGCGGCCGCGAAGAAGGAACTCACCTCCCGGTTCGACGCAGAGATCGCCGCGGCGCCGAAGGAGTGATGTGACCGCCGGAACCCTCGAGGCCACCGGGCTGCCGGCCACGGCGGGTCCGCCACAGCGGACCCGCCGGGCCGGTGCCCGCACCGACCTCGGCACGAAGCTGGCGATCGTCGCCCTGGCCGCCATCCTGCTTCTGCTGATCGGCTACCCGCTGGCACGCATCCTCATGCAGGCCTTCGACCCGGCCGGCCGCGAGGTGCTCGGGGCGATCCTGACCTCCGCGGTCAATCGCCAGATTCTGCTCAACACCGTCGTCCTCGGCACCCTCGTGGGCGCCATCGGGACGGCCGTGGGGTTCCTGTTCGCCTACGCCCAGGCCCGGCTGGAGTTCCGGGGCAAGAAGGCGCTGCATCTGATCGCGCTGATGCCGATCGTCTCGCCGCCCTTCGCTGTGGCCACCGCGGTGATCACGCTGTTCGGACGGGGCGGCATCATCACCCGCGGCCTCTTCGGGATGAGCTACGACATCTACGGGGTGGTCGGGCTCACCCTTGTGCTGAGCCTGTCGTTCTTCCCTGTCGCCTACATGAACCTGCTGGGGATGTTGCGCAGCCTCGACCCGTCCCTGGATGAGGCCGCCTCCGACCTCGGCGCCAACAAGTGGAAGATCTTCGCCAGCGTCTCGTTCCCGATGCTCATCCCCGGCTTCGCCAGCTGCTTCTTGCTGTTGTTCGTGGAGACCATCGCCGACCTGGCCAACCCGCTCGTGATCGGCGGAGACTTCACAGTGCTGAGCTCGCGGGCCTACATCGCGATCACGGGCGAGTACGACGTCGCGGCCGGCTCGGCGTACTCGCTGGTGCTGCTGGTACCGGGCCTGCTGGTCTTCCTGGTCCAGCGGTACTGGGCCGAGCGACACTCCGTGGTCTCGGTCACCGGCAAGCCGAGCGGCTCGGTCGCGATGATCACCGCCTGGTGGGCGAAGGTGCCGCTGCTGACAGTGGTGAGCGCGGTAGCGGCGCTGATCGTGCTGATCTACCTGACTGTCTTCGCAGGGGCCTTCACCTCGATCCTCGGCGTGAACAACACCTTCACGTTGGCCAACTACCAGTACGTGCTGTCAGGCATCGGCTCGGACGCGATCTTCACCACCACGCTGCTGGCGCTGATCGCCACCCCGATCGCCGGCATCCTCGGGATGGTGATGGCCTGGCTGATCGTCCGCAAGGTCCGCCGCGGCAGGTCGATCCTCGACTTCGCCGGCATGCTCGGTCTTGCGGTGCCCGGCACCGTGCTGGGCATCGGCTATGCGCTGGCCTTCAACTCGCCGCTGATCATCGGCAACCGGATGTTCCTGCCCGCCCTGGCCGGCGGCGGGGCGATCCTTGGCGGTGCCGCCGCGATCGTAATGGTGTACGTGATCCGGTCGATGCCCTCCGGCCAGCGCTCCGGCGTGGCGGCCCTGCAGCAGATCGATCCTGCGATCGACGAGGCGTCCACCTCGCTCGGTGCGAGCGGCGTGCGGACCTTCTGGGGGATCACCCTCCCGCTGATCCGGCCCGCGCTGCTCTCCGGCCTGACCTACGCCTTCGCGCGGGCGATGACGACGCTGTCGCCGATCATCTTCATCACCACTCCGCAGACCAAGATCATGACCTCGCAGATCCTCTCCGAGGTCGACTCCGGCAGGTTCGGCAACGCCTTCGCCTACTGCACCATCCTCATCGCGATCGTCCTCGGCGTGATCGGCGCGATGAACCTCCTCATCCGTGACCGCACACCACGAGCAAGGGTCCAGCAATGACAACCACCATCGACCAGCAGCTCCCGGTCGAGCAGCCCCCGGCCACCGGACGGCTCCTGCTGTCCGGTCTCACCAAGCGGTACACCCCGACCGGACATCCTGCGGTGGACGACATCGACCTGGAGATCCGGCCCGGTGAGTTCCTGACGCTGCTCGGGCCGTCCGGCTGTGGCAAGACCACGACCCTGCGGATGATCGCGGGCTTCGAGACCCCGACCGCCGGGACCATCAGCCTGGACGGCGAGGACCTCGGACGGCTCACTCCCGACCGCCGCCCGATGGCGATGGTGTTCCAGTCCTATGCGCTGTTCCCGCACATGACCGTCTTCGACAACGTCGCCTACGGGCTCCGGCTGCGCAAGCTGCCCAAGGACCGGGTCGAGGAGGAGGTCTCCTTCGCCCTCACCTCGATGAGCCTCGCCGACCTGGCTGAGCGCGCCCCGAACCAGCTGTCCGGCGGCCAGCAGCAGCGGGTGGCCTTGGCCCGCGCCATGGTGATGAAGCCGAAGGTGCTGCTCTTCGACGAGCCGCTGAGCAATTTGGACGCCAAGCTGCGGGTGCAGATGCGCACCGAGATCAGGGCGCTGCAGAAGCGCCTGGGGATCACCAGCATCTACGTCACCCACGACCAGGACGAGGCGATGAGTCTCTCGGACCGGATCGTGGTGATGAACAAGGGCAGGATCGAGCAGATCGCCGAGCCCGCCGACGTCTACCGGCATCCCGCGTCGATGTTCGTCGCCGACTTCATCGGACGGGCGAACTTCCTCGAGGCGGAGGCCGAGCCGGCCGGCGACGGGACCGTGAGCGTGGAGGCCTTCGGCCGCCGGCGCTCCGTCGCCGCCCACCCTGACCTCCGGCCGGATCAAGGGGTCACGCTGTTGATCCGGCCGGAGTCGGTGCACGTGGAGCGGGCCACGGACGACTCGACCGAGATCTCCGGTGACCGGGGCCGCGTCCTCAGCTCGGTGTTCTACGGCCCGTGGGTGGAGTACGACATCGAGACCGAGGCGGGCAACGTGACGGCCGTCGTGTACGACCCGCTGGGGGCCGACATCCTGCCGGCGTCCACGATGGTCACGGTGTCCTTCCGACCGGACCGGGCCTGGGTGCTCCCCGTGAGCTGACGGACGCGTCTGCGCGCCCCGCTAGGCTCGACTCATGCGCTTGATCATGGTCCGGCACGGACGCACCGTCTCCAACGTCGGTCTGCTGCTGGACACCGGCGAGCCGGGCGCCGCGCTGGACGAGAGCGGCCTCGAGCAGGCCGCGGCACTGGTCGAGCGGCTCTCCGAGCACCCGATCGAGGCCGTGTTCGCGTCCAGCCTGATTCGCACCCAGCAGACCGCTCAACCGCTGGCTCGGGCCCGTGGGCTGGACGTGCAGGTTCTGCCGGGGCTGCGCGAGATCCCCGCCGGCGAGGACGAGATGGGTACCGACGCCACCCGCTACATCGGGGCGCTGGTGGCCTGGGGGCAGGGCAACCTGCAGGCCAGGGTGCCCGGCGGGGAGAACGCGCTGGAGTTCTTCGCCCGGTACGACGACGCCATCGACACGATCGCCGCCAGTGGGGCCGAGGTGGCCGTGGTGGTCAGCCATGGCGCCGCGCTGCGGGTGTGGGCCACCGCGCGGGTGGCAGGCTTCGCCGAGGCGCTGGGCCCCGCCCACCTAGACAACACAGGGGTGATAGTGGTCGACGGATCACCGGCCGAGGGCTGGACGCTGGTCCACCTCTCGGGGATCCGCAAGTACCCCTACCACCAGGCCGCGTCGCCGGAGCCGCCGGGCGGGCACGCCTGACGCGCCCGGCGGGACGCTAGCGGAAGATGACGGTGCGGGAGCCGTCCAGCAGTACCCGGTGCTCGCTGAAGAGGCGGACCGCCTCGGTGAGGGTGCGGGCCTCCTGCTCCTGGCCCATCGCCACCAGCTGGGGGACCTCCATGCTGTGGTCGACCCGCCGCACGTTCTGCTCGATGATCGGGCCCTCGTCCAGTTCCGAGGTGACGAAGTGGGCCGTCGCGCCGATCAGCTTCACCCCGCGGGCGTGCGCCTGACGGTACGGGTTCGCCCCCTTGAAGCCGGGCAGGAAGGAGTGGTGGATGTTGATCGCCCTGCCCTCCAGCTCGCGGCACAGGTCGGGGGAGAGGATCTGCATGTAGCGGGCCAGCACCACCAGCTCGATGTCGTACTCGGCCACCGCGTCGAGGATCCGCCGCTCCGAGTCCGCCTTGGTCTGCGGGGTGACGGGGACGTGCTCGAAGGGCACCGCATAGAAGGTCGCCAGGCCCTCCAGGTCGGGATGGTTGCTGAGAATCAGCGGGATCTGGATCGGAAGGTGGCCGGAGCGGGTCCGGTAGAGCAGGTCGTTCACGCAGTGGCCGACCTTCGAGGCCAGCACAAGGGTGCGGCGCCGGCGTCCCACGTAGTCGAGGTTCCACG
>JAEYUH010000047.1 GCA_023432725.1 Actinomycetes bacterium
ACGCGCCGCGCTCGCGCCGATCTCGGGCTTATGGCCCGGTTCGGCCGCGGCGGATCCGACGCTCGCTACGAACTCGGGGTTATGGGGGCTCGGTGCGGGCCCATAACCCCGAGTTCGTAGCGAAGCGGGACCGGACAGCGGGCAATCACCGCCATAACCCCCAGTTCGTAGCGACGGCTCAGCGGCGCTTCACCCTGCGGACGGCAGCCACCCGCTCGCGGCGGAGCTCGTCGAGTTCGGCGTTGTACAGCGGGTCGAGTTGGCGTCCGAGCGCGAGCTCCAGCAGGTGGTCGGCCAGGTCGGGGTTGCGGGCGAGCACGGGGCCGTGCGGGTAGGCGCCGATCACCCGGTCCTGGACGGCGCCCTCGGTGCCGTCGTTGGCGTTGCCGACCCCGACCTCGACGTAGGCCAGCGGCTTCGCCTTCTCGCCGAGGGTGGTGAAGCCGCCGTGGTTCTCGAAGCCCGTGATCAGCGACTGGCTGCCGTCGGGGCGGGTCCAGTGGCTGAGGGTCTCGCCGACGGCCCGCACCGTGCCGCGCCGGGTGGTGACGTCCAGCAGGCCGAGACCGTCGATCACCACGTCGCGCTCGCCGACGGTGAACGTGTTGCCGACGATCTGGTAGCCGGCACAGACCGCGAACAGCACAGCTCCGGCGTCGATGCCGCGGAACAGGTTGCCGTCCTCGCGGATGTACTTCACCGCCGAGACCTGGGCGGCGTCCTCGCCGCCGCCGAGCAGGTAGAGGGCGGCATCCGGCGGGATCCGGTCGCCGGGCTCCACCTCGGTCAGGACGGCGTCCACGCCACGCCACTGAAGCCGCTTGCGCAGCACCAGCGCATTGCCCCGGTCACCGTAGATGCCCAGCAGCGACTGGTAGACAAGGACGATCTCGACCGGCTTCATCGCAGCCCCGCCATCTTCAGGAGCCGCTGGAACGGGGTGTAGGTGGCAATCACGTCGGTCCGCCCCGAGGCGGCGGCCAGCGCGGCCGTCAGGTCGGGAACCACGGAGTGCTCGACCCCGGCGTAGGACAGCCGGACGGCGAGGTCGTGGGCGCGGGGGCCGGTGGCGATCACGTGGCGGCCGGCGAGCTGCTCGTACTCCACATCCCACAGCCAGGAGACGTCCTTGCCGTCGGCGGCCACCGAGTCGATGGCCAGCACCACAGGGTCGCTGGTGGCCAGCGGCAGCGCCTCCGCCCAGCCGGCAGGGTTCTTGGCCAGCAGCAGCCGAGCCTGGGTCGAACCGAACCGGGCCGTCGCGTAGCGCCCGGCGGGCGAGATGACCGTCCGCATCCCCGCCAGGGCGGTGTCGGCGTCCACCCCGAACTCCACGGCGGCGGCCAACGCGCAGGCGGCATTGGAGAGGTTGAAGCGCCCCGGCACCTGCAGGTCGGGGGTGAGCGACCGGCCGTCCGGCAGCCGGATCGCGCCGCCCTGCACCCGGTAGTCGGCCTCGGGCTGGGTGAGCTCGCAGCCGGGGCAGTCCCAGCGGTCGCTGCCGTCGGAGCGGAGCCGGGCGAGGACGGTGCCGCAGGCCGGGCAGAGCGCGGCGTCGGCCGTCCACAGCGTGTCGGTCTCCACCCAGACCACCCGGGAGGCGGTGCCCGAGGCCCACACCACCAGCGGGTCGCTGGCGTTGGCGACGATGGTAGGTCCGTCGGCGCCCGCCCGCTCGAGGGCCAGTCGCCAGGACCGGCCGAGCGCCTTGATCTCGTGGTGCCGGTCGAGTTGGTCGCGGCTGAAGTTGAGGAAGACCAGCACCTTCGGCCTGCCCTGCGCGATCATGTCGCTGACCACCCGCTCGTCGGTCTCGAGCACGGCGATGTCGGCCCGTGGCGCCTGGCTGAGCGCGGAGGCGATGCCGTAGTGCAGGTTGGCGCCGTCGGCGTTGGTGACCAGCCGGTTGGCCTGCGCATCCAGGCCGGCGCGGATCGCGGCGGCGAGCAGGTGGGTGGTGGTGGTCTTGCCGTTCGTCCCCGAGACCGCGAGCACCTGGCGGCCGCGCAGGAGATCGCCGAACGCGCCGGGGGCGAGCCGGGTGAGCACCTGCCCGCGGATCGACGCGCCGGATCCGCGTCCGGTCAGCCGGGAGACCCAGGCGGCCGCGTCCCCGGCCGCGGTGGCGAGCCGCAGCCGGAGCCCGCCCGGCGGCGGGGCGGTGCGGGCGGGGATCGCGGTGGGCATGCGCCTATTGTGCCGGACGGTCCGGGCCGCCTCAGTCCGTCGCGCCGCGAGGAGCGGGCGACACCCTGCGGTACTGCGGCTGCTTGGCGACCCGGTGCAGCCCGGAGCTGGTACGGCGGAACCGGCGACCGAGCCACGGCACGAGGTGCTCGCGTCCCCAGGTCAGGTCCGATTCCCACCGTTGCCGGCGTGAGGGGACGGGCAGCGGCACGAGCGGCTCGTCCCAGTCCGGACGGTCGGGCTCCAGCCCGAGCGCGACCAGCGCGGCCTGGGTGACCCGCTCATGGCCGCGGTCGTTGAGGTGGATCCGGTCGGGCGCCCACATCTGCCAGTCCCGCAGGCTGCGCATCCCCCACAGGTCGATGACGTGGGCGCGGTGGCGGCCGGCGATCGCGTGCAGGTGGCTGTTGAAGACTCCCACCGCGCTGCGGTTGAGGGCCAGCAGGCCGGCGTCCCTGGTGTCGACGCTGGTGCCCAGCAGCACGGTCGCGCCTGCCGCCCGCAGCCGGACCACCGCGTCCTCCAGCTTCGCCGCCATCGCGTCGGGGTTGGCGCCGGGCCGGAGCAGGTCGTTGCCGCCGGCGATCAGCGAGACGAGGTCGGGCTGCAGCGCCAGGCCGGGCTCGAGTTGCTCGGCCAGCACCGGGGTGAGCAGCCGGCCACGGATCGCGAGGTTGGCGTACGACACGTCCTGTCCGCACCGGTCGGCCAGGGCCTGGGCGAGCCGGTCGGCCCAGCCGCGCACCGCATGGTCGGGGTAGCGGTCCTCGAGGCCCTCGGTGAAGGAGTCGCCGAGCGCGACGTAGCGGCGCCAGGAGTGGGTCATGCTGCCTCCGCGCGGGGTCATGGGTTCTGCCGGATTCTAGTCCCGGGGCGCGGGCTGCCCGGCCCTGGCCGGTGATCGTGACACGACGGCGCGTCCGGGGGAGCGGGAGGGGATGACATGAGGCCCGATCCGCCGCGGGTGGAGCCGGGGCGAGGCGGGCCTCATGAGGGTGAGTAACGGGACTCGAACCCGCGACATCCTGGACCACAACCAGGTGCTCTACCAGCTGAGCTATACCCACCGTGTGTCAGGCGTGCCTGACAGCTAGCAAAGCTTAGCCCGTAATGCCGGGTGCGTCGAAATCGTCCTCCCGTTGCGCGGGCGGTGTGGCGAGCGCGGTAACGACCGCCCCCTGGTGGCGCATGGCGATCTCGCGCAGGTGCGTGATCGGCAGCCCGGGGGGTTCGGCGAAGACGGCCTCACGGTAGTAGCGCAGCTCCTCGATCGACTCGGCGATGTCGGCCAGCGCACGGTGGTTCCCGGTCTTGGCGGGGGTGTTGTAGTAGGCCCGCGGATACC
>JAEYUH010000326.1 GCA_023432725.1 Actinomycetes bacterium
CGATGTTCTGCGTGATGACAGCGCTCAGCCGTCCGGTGCGTTCGAGGTTCGCCAACGCCACGTGCGCCGGGTTGGGGAGGGCCTCGGTGTGCACCAGATGCGTCCGGTAGTAGGCGAAGAAGTCCTCGGGATGGGCGTCGAAGAAGCTGCGGCTGAGGATCTCCTCCGGCGCGTACCGCGATCCGCCGGCCCGGTTGTACAGACCCGCGGCCGACCGGAAGTCCGGGATGCCGCTCTCGGTCGACACCCCGGCGCCGCCGAAGAACACGATCCGCCGACCCGCCTCGATCACCTCACGCAACGCGTTACTCACCCTCCTGAGCCTAGGGCGTGCGACCTCGAGCCAGTCGCCTGACGCCGGCGCTCAGGTGCTGATCGGCCGGCTGTGGTGCTCGATGACGTCGTCGACGAAGGCGCTGTACTCGTCCACCGTGGCAGGCTCGGCGATGACGATCGAGAACTCGTCGTTGACTCCCTCCGGGGTGCGGGCCAGCGCCCGCCCGCTCAGGTTGTGGCTGCCCACCATCGCGATTTTGAGCGGCTCGCCTGCCGCGTTCCAGCCGTCCACGGTGGTGATCTTCGTGTGGAGCGCCGCGCCGTGCGCGCTGCGAACGTCGATCCGCCCCGCGCCGGGCCGGATGAGGTCGGACCTCGCCTTGTCCCACTGGCTCATGTGCCCCACCAGGCGAACGTCGCAGCCGGTCGCTTTGAGGTTCCGCAACCGCTCGGCGAGGTAGCGCCGCTCGTCGGTGAAGAAGAGCTGGGCCATCCGCACGATCGTGCGCTCGCCGTCCACGACGCAGGAGATGTCCTGCAGGAGGGCATCGACGGGGTCGTTGGCCTGGCCACCCTCGGGCAGCGGGTAGGTCTGCACGGTGGCCGTGGGGGTGACCACGCGGCGCGCCAGCCGGTTCGGGTCCTTGACCCCCGCGACCATGAGGTCGAACTGCTCGGCGAAGAAGTCGTACAACTCCTTGTCACCGGTGATCGTGAGAGCCTCGTTGGCCTGGTGACGGCCGCTGGCGATCGTCATGTTCCCCGACGACATCCACACCACGTGGTCGGCGCCACCGCTGCGGGAGGCGAGCACGAACTTGGAGTGCATCCGAACTCTCGCGCCGCGGATCACGAACCAGGACCGCGCGTCGAGGTTACGTCCGAGTTCCCGCTTGAGCGCGTCGTAGCGACGCCGTTCCGACTTCTCATGGTTGACCAGGACGCGGACCTTCACACCTCGCTGGTGAGCCCGGATCAGCGTCTTGTCGAACCCGGGATAGGTCATGTTGAAGATCGAGACCATCAGGGTCTCCCCCTTGGGGGTGTCGTCGATGATCCGGATCGCAGAGTTGATCACCGCATCCTGGCGGCTCCGCTTCGACGACCACGGGTCGCCGAACACCGCGCCCATCGTGGTGCCCGGGGGCAGCGCCCCAACCGTGGGCGTCGGACTCGGCGTCGGGGTCGGTGTCGGCGTCGGGCTCGGCGCGGTGGCGGTGGCTGACGGTGGCGAGCTCACCGGGGCAGGCGGGGGCGTCGCCGTGCAGGCCGCAGCCGTGAGCGCCAGGCCGACTCCCAGCGCTACCGCCCGCAAGGCACGCAGGGTCGACGTCTGCCCGGCCACCTGGTCTCCGCTCCCCCGGATGAGTGATACCCGCACCATGGTGCCAGTTCAGGGGGGCCGTCGTGGGGGTACAGCATGAGAGTCCACCTGGTCCGTCGGACTCGATCCGGCACCCGGTGGCACCCCCTGTACCTGCAACGGAAGGCGATCGCCGTGACCGAGAACACCAAGGACCCCTGGAGCGAGGACGAGGCCGAGAAGGCCGGCGCTACGGAACAGGATTACGGAAACCTGTCGGTGGAGGACGACGCGCAGGGCACTGTTGATCCCGCCGACCTGGCCGGCACCGGGGACAGCGAGGACGACGGAGGTCCCCAGAACCCCTGACGTCCGGGTTCAGCTGTTCCAGCGGATGATCGCGGCCGACTCCTTTTCGCGGCCGAGGATCGAGACGCTGGCGACCTCAAGCGGGAGACTCTGGCCGAAGATGATCGGGAAGTCGAGCCAGCACAGGGCCAGCACGCGCGAGGCATGCCCGTGGCCGAAACAGATGGCCCGCTCGACCCCTGAGGCGCGCACCCGGGCCACCACCCGGGTCAGGCGTGCCCGTACCTCGTCGGCAGACTCCCCGCCGGGGCAGCCGTTGAACCAGATCCGCCAGCCCGGCCAGCGCTCCCTGATCTGGTTGCTGGTCAGGCCCTCGAACTCGCCGTAGTCCCACTCGACGAGGTCGTCGTCGACCTCGTGGTCGGTGAACCCGGCGAGTTCGGCGGTTCGCCGGGCGCGCAGGCGCGGGCTGGACAGCACCAGTCCGAAGTCGGCGGGGTCGAGGCGCCCGCGCAACGCCTCGGCCTGTTCGACTCCGGACGGGATCAGGTCGAGGTCGGTCACCGACGTGTGGCGGCCGTTGCTCGACCACTCGGTCTGACCGTGTCGGACGAGGTACAGCAGGGTCATTCCGCTCCCCCTTGGT
>JAEYUH010000128.1 GCA_023432725.1 Actinomycetes bacterium
CGGTCCTCGAGCGGCTTGATCGTGACTGCCACGTCAAAACCCTTTCGTTCGTGATGGGCCAACGGCCCCGAATGGTCAGTGTTCGTGCCAGGTGTCGTCGCGGTGCCACCGTGGCTTGGCACACTCGATGCGAGAGTGCTAACCCGAATCTATACCGGTGCTAGCACTCGATCAAGCCGAGTGCTAGCGCGCCGCCGGGTCGACGGCGAGGCAGCCCGTCGCGTACTGCCGCGTGACCGGGTCGAAGCCGAAGCAGGACAGCCAGGTCGGCACCACCACCGGGTCGCGCAATCCGGCCGGCGGCCCGGCGAAGCCCTTCCAGCCGCCGCGAACCTTGTCGTAGCGGCTGCCTGCCAGCAGCACACCGTCGGCGGTGTCGGCCGGCCCGGAGAACTCGGCGCCGGCCTGCCACCACCGGAACTCCCCCGCCGGTGCCTGCAGCTGCTGCCAGGTGTCCGTCGCCGAGTCCCACACCCACAGCGTCGATCCATTCGGATCCGCCCACCCCAAGACCCGGGTGTCGAGCTGGAAGGGACCCTCGGCCCCCACCGGCACCGGGGTCTGCTCCGCCACCACGGGACGCACCTCGTCATCGGCGTCCGGGTCGACATCGGCCCAGGCCACCCACAGCGTCTCCTGCCCCGGACGCGCCACCGAGAAGGCGGCGGAGCGCGAATAGGGGTCGCCGACGAGGCTCAGTTCGCCGGCCGGCAGGTCGAACCCCAGCCCGCCACCGAAGGGGACCCAGGCGCCGTCGGCCTCATCCAGCCGCAGCAACCGCGCCGGGCAGCCGGCGTCGTCGGCACAGGGCAGCAGCGCCGCCAGCCGGTCCGCCTCACCGCCTAGCCACACCAGTTCTGCGCCCTCCCCGGGCGAGGGCGCCGCGCTCCAGCCCAGCGTCGAGTCGGTGTCGAGCAGGTGGACGGTACCGCCGGCGCGCAGCGCGACCCGCCCGAGGGTCGAGGAGACCAGGGTGGCCGGCTCCTCGCCGCGTCCCGAGACCCCGACCGGGAGGTCGGGCAGCCGGGTCCATCGGTCGGTCACCGGGTCGTAGAGCGCGCCGTCACGCAGCGCGGGCGAGGGGGTGCACTCGTCGCCCGGCTGCAGCGGGCAGGGGACTCCGTCGTACTGAGCGGGACTCTAGCAGCGGACCCTTCCGGCGGGGTGCGTAGACTCCGGGTCGTGCAAGCACGCAAGGACTGGACCTCGAGCGTCATCTGGTGGCACGTCTACCCGCTCGGCTTCCTCGACGCCGAGCGGCATGCGGTGAGCACTGTCCAGCACCGGCTGCCGAGGCTGCTGAACTGGCTGGACTACGTGATCGACCTGGGCGCGAACGGGCTGCTGCTGGCGCCCATCTTCGCCTCCAGCTCCCACGGTTACGACACCCTCGACCACTACCGGATCGACCCGCGGCTGGGCGACCAGGCCGACTTCGACGCGCTGGTCGCCAGTTGCCGCGAGCGCGGCATCCGGATCTGCCTGGACGGGGTGTTCAACCACCTGGGCCGCAACCACCAACTGGTCCGGCGCGCGATCGCCGCCGGCCCGGGCACCCCGGAGGGCGACTGGATCAAGTGGTCCCCGGAGGGCTACCCGTGGAACTTCGAGGGCCACCCGCAGTTGGTGGAGCTCGACCTGTCGAACCCGGTGGTGGCCGAGTACGTCGGCGACGTGATGATCCACTGGCTCGACAGGGGAGCCGACGCCTGGCGGCTGGACGCCGCGTACGCTGCCGGGGCGCCGGCCTGGCGACCGATCATCGAGCGGGTCCGGGCAGCCCACCCCGAGGTGTGGATCCTCGGCGAGGTGATCCACGGGCCGTTCGAGGAGTTCGTGGAAGCCGCCGGGATCGATTCGATCACCCAGTACGAACTGTGGCACCTGACCTGGACGGCGCTGAAGGACCGTAACTTCTTCGCCCTGGACTGGGCGCTGAAGAACCACCGCGAGCTGATGCGCAGCTTCCGTCCGCAGACCTTCCTCAGCAACCACGACGTCACCCGGATCGCCAGCCAGCTGGACGACCCGCGCGACATCCGGCTGGCGGCGACCCTGCTCATGCTGCTGCCCGGGGTGCCGTCGGTCTACGCCGGCGACGAGCAGGGCTTCACCGGCACCAAGCAGGAGCACGCCTACGGCGATGACTCGGTGAGGCCGCCGTTCCCCGACTCCCCCGAGGGGTTGCTGCCGTTCGGTGCCGAACTGCACGACCACTACCGGGAGATGATCGGGATCAGGCGCCGCAACCCGTGGCTGGCCGACGCCGAGGTCACGACCTCGGCTGTGGCGAACACCTCGATCACCATCCACCTCGCCGATACCGAGAACCGCCTCGAGTTGCGGCTGAACATCGGCGAGGAGCCGGTGGACGGGGTGCCGCCGCACTCCTTCCAGCTCAGCTGACCCGGTCGGTCACCAGCGCCCTGGCGCCCCGCCTGGTGGGGGTGATCACCAGGGTGGCCGCGGCCGGGCCGGACGGCTTGAGCCGCCGGCGCAGCTCCGCAGGGTCGACGTCGATCCCGCGCACCTTGATCTCGAGCACCCCGATCCCCGCCTCCCGCACCCAGGCCCGGACGGCGCGCTCGGCCCAGGGCAACTCCCTGTGCACGGCGAAGGCCTTCGCCAGCGGCGTCTCCACCAGCGCGTCGGAGGCGAGGTAGGCGATCCCGTCCGCCAGCGCCCAGCCCCCGACGGTCTCGGCGAGCTGGCCGATCCCTCCGGCCCTGATCACCGCGGGGTCCGGCTCGTACAGGTAGGCGCCGACCTCGCCCAGCGGCGGCCGCCGCCGGTGGTCGACAGGCACCTCGATCGGCCCGGGAAGCAGGACGGCGGTCCGCGACCCGGCGGCCCAGCCCGGCACTGCCGACCACAGGCCGGTCTCCACCAGGTCGCCGCGCTCGCTGACCCAGACCGCCGCCAGCGTCGTCGGCAGGTCGGCGGTGGCGAGTCCTGGCCCTGCCTTCAGGCAGCCCACTCGTCCCCCCACGGTGGCGACCGCCCAGTCCCACGGCGGGCTGACCTCGCTGAGCCGCCAGGTCCGGCCCCGACCGGTGCGCCGCGCCGGGTCGAGGAAGACCGCCACCCCTGGTTCCAGCAACCTCCCGGCGAGCTCGACGGCGTCACCGACCACCACCTCACCGCGACCGGCGAGGTTGGCCGAAGCCAGCACCGCTGTCGCCGGGTCCTGCTCGACTGCCACCACCTCGAGGCCTGCGTCGGCCAGGGCCAGGGCGTCGGCCCCGATCCCGCAGCCCAGATCGACCACCCGGGTGACCCCCGCCGCCACGAACCGCTCCGCGCGCCACGCCGCCACCGGCGCACGCGTCGCCTGTTCCAGCCCGTCAGGGGTGAGGAAGAGCCCTGCCGCCCGGTCGCCGAACTTGGCCACCGCGCGCCGCCGCAGCTCCTCCTGCCGCGACACCGCGGCCGCCTGCTCGGGGGTCCAGCGCCGCCGCAGTGCCTGCGCAGCGGCGATCGAGCCGGGGTCGGCCAGCTGCGACGCCTCGGCGAGGGCGGTCCTGCCTGCCTCGCCGACCAGCCAGCGCGCCAGCGTCTCGTCCATGACGGGGACTGTACGCCGGGCCTACGATGAACCCATGCGGATCTTCTCGCGGGTCATCATGTGGGTCGGCATCATCGCGGCGGTAGCCGGTCTCGGGTTCGGCCTGTGGGGCGGATTCATGGCCTGGCAGCAGTACCTCGCGCTCGACGCGCTGCGCAGCGCCCCCATCGAATACCCGTTCACCCCGCTGTGGGCGGGGGCGGGCCTGCTGCTGGTCGGCGGCTTCCTGGCGGGCCTCGGCACCGGTCTGACCTCCCGCGCCAAGCCGGCCAAGCCGGACCAGCTTTCCGCGGGCGCCGCGGAGCCCGCCGAGTACCGTCCGGCACCGCAACCGAGTGCCGACCGCGAACCCACGCCTCCGGCAGGCTGAGCCCGCGTGATCCGTCTGGGCACCCGGGGCAGCCAGCTGGCGCGTACCCAGTCGGGCACCGTCGCCGACGCGATCACCGCGCTGTCCGGACAGGCGGTGAAGCTGGTCACCATCAGGGCCGAGGGAGACGACCAGTCCCTTCCGCTGGACGCCGGCCCGCGTCCCGGTCTGTTCGTCTCGGCACTGCGCGACGCCCTGCTGGCCGAACGGGTGGACGTGCTCGTCCACTCCTTCAAGGACCTGCCCAGCGCCGCCCTGGAGGGGATCACCGTCGTGGCCGTGCCCGGGCGGGCCACCGCCCTCGACGTCGTCTACTCCACCCACGGCGGGCTCGACGCCCTGCCCGAGAACGCGACCGTCGGCACCTCCTCACCGCGCCGGGCGGCCGGCCTCAAACGCCTTCGACCCGACCTGCGGGTAGTGGCGATCCGTGGCAACGTCGACACCCGGCTGCAGAAGGTCCGCGACGGTGAGGTGGACGCCGTCATGCTGGCCGCCGCAGGGCTGGAACGACTCGGACTGCTGGACGACAACGTCCACCCGGTCGACCCAGCGGTGCTGCTGCCGGCGCCCGCCCAGGGCGCGCTGGCCGTGGAGTGCCGCACGAACGACCGGCTGATCACCGTGGTGGGCCAGCTCGACGACACCGCCACCCGGATCGCGGTGTCGGCCGAGCGGGCAGTGCTGCAGGGGATCAACGCGAGCTGTACCACCGCCATCGGCGCCCACGCGGACTGGGTGGACCACCGGGTGCTGCTGCTGTCGGCCGAGCTGTCCGCCCACGCGGGGGTTGCCTACGCGCGGGTCAGCCGCTCCGCCACCGTCGATGACGTGGCCGGTGCCGAGCGGCTGGGGCTGGCGGTCGCCGAGTCGTTGCTCGAGCCGTAGGGCTCAGCCCAGCAGGGTGTAGCTCCACGACGCCGGACGGCCGTCGACGTACGGCATGACGCCGTGGAAGGACGGGCCGTCGCCGAAGACCAGCGGCAGGAAGTGCCGGTCGCCCTCCCACATCGGCAGCTCGCCGAGGCGGTCCAGCGGCACCCACTCCAGCGGACCGTC
>JAEYUH010000138.1 GCA_023432725.1 Actinomycetes bacterium
GCTGTGGCGGCGACCAGGCTGGGCGGACGAGGGGATGTCCCCACCTTGTGCACCGGGTGACTTTGAAGAATCTGGGATCAATTTCTTCTCGTACTCGTCATAGCGGGTGTGGATCAGGTGGACAACCGGCGTCCTGCCTTGCCGCCTCGCCAATTGGCTGTGGACAGGCGTTGTGGAGAAGTGGAAATCACACGGGGAGGATTTGCGGACGGCCGCAGGCCTCTCGTCGGGCTCCACACCCGTCCCCAGTTATCCACAGGGTTCTACACAGGTGTGGGTGGACGAGTCCAGCATCCGGGGGACAGGCGGTTGGACATCGCGGGTCGAACCTTGCTCCGGCATGCATGCAGCGTCGCCATGGGGACTGTCCCTGCCGAAGGCAGGAAGCCAACCCTTGGCAGGGACCGAGGGACTGTCCCCGGTGCCGGTGACGTGCAATGAGTCAGCCGGACGCGGCCTGGCGGATCCGGTTGGTGAGTTCGGTCATCTGGTTGAAGACCGAGCGGCGCTCCCCCAGAAGTTGGCGGATCTTGCGGTCGGCGTGCATCACCGTGGTGTGGTCGCGGCCGCCGAACACCTGGCCGATCTTCGGCAGCGACAGGTCGGTGAGCTCGCGGCACAGGTACATCGCCATCTGCCGGGCGGTCACGAGGACGTGGGTCCGGCTGGAGCCGCAGAGGTCCTCGACGCTCACCGCGAAGTAGCTCGCCACCGCGCTCATGATCATGGCGGCGGTGATAGTGGTCTCCCCGCCCTCGGGGATCAGGTCCTTGAGGACCACCTCGGCCAGGGCGAGGTCGACCTCCTGGCGCTGCAGGCTGGCGAAGGCGGTCACCCGGATCAGCGCACCCTCGAGTTCGCGGATGTTGGTCTGGATCCGGCTGGCGATGAACTCCAGTACCTCGGGGCTGGCATTGAGCCCCTCGGCGGCGGCCTTCTTGCGCAGGATCGCGATCCGGGTCTCCAGAGAGGGGGGCTGGATGTCGGTCATCAGGCCCCACTCGAACCGGCTGCGCAGCCGTGGCTCCAGCGCCACCAGCGAACGCGGTGGACGGTCGGAGGTCAGCACGATCTGCTTCTCGGCGGTGTGCAGGGTGTTGAATGTGTGGAAGAACTCCTCCTGCGTCTGGATCTTGTCCTGCAGGAACTGGATGTCGTCGACCAGGAGCACGTCCACGTCGCGGTAGGCGCGGCGGAACTCCGCCGTCCGGTTCTCCGAGATCGAGTTGATGAAGTCGTTGGTGAGTTCCTCGGTCGAGACGTACTTCACCCGGACACGGTCGTAGTAGCTGCGGATGTAGTGGCCGACGGCGTGCAGCAGATGGGTCTTGCCCAGCCCGGAATCGCCGTAGATCATCAACGGGTTGTAGGCCTTGCCGGGCGCCTCGGCCACCGCGGCCGCCGCGGCGTGGGCGAACCGGTTGGAGTCGCCGATCACGAAGGTCTCGAAGGAGTACTTGGGGTTCAGCCGGTCCGAGCCGGAGCCGCGTCCGACGGTACGCGCCGTGGTCGCGACGGCAGGGGGCGGCGGCGGGGTCGGGGCCTCGATCAGCGGCAGCGCCGGCTCCGGCGAACTGCTCGCCGAGGGGTCGATGGTGATCGCCAACTGGATCGGACGGCCGAGGAAGCCGGTCAACTGTGCCTCGATGGTCGGACGCAGCCGCGACTCGACCCAGTCCCTTGTGAACTCGTTGGCCACCGCAAGGATCAACAGCGAGTCATGCAGGGTGACGGGCTTCGTGCTGGACAACCAGCCCCTGGCCGACGGCTCGGAGTTCTGCCACACGTGGGCCCACGCCGCCTCGAGGGAATCGTCAGGCATCCCCGGGGCGGAGTCATGCGGCTGTGTCATCCTCTTCCCTCACCAAGGCCTGAGCGGACCGCGCTGTCCACAGTGTTGTCCACAGACTGTGCACGGAACCCGGGCAAGACTTGCGACGTCTCCCGGGTGGCTCCCTGCAGACTAGAGAGCGGCCAGCGGGCTTGGCAAACCGTTGCCAAAGGATTCTCTCGGCTCACGGCGTGTCGACTCGACTAGTCGAGCCTGACGTGTCTGGTTTGGTTGTTCGCGGTGCTGGCGCGTATCGTTTGTTAGTCGCTGTCGTGACACAGGCGTGCGTCCGGAGTGGGCGCATCGGTACGAGAAGTAACTGATCAGGGAGCACTCGCGTGAGCAAGCGCACTTTCCAGCCGAGCAACCGGCGTCGCAGCCGCACCCATGGCTTCCGCCTGCGGATGCGGACCCGCGCGGGCCGCGCCATCATTTCCGCCCGCCGTCGCCAGGGCCGCGTCCGCCTCGCCGGCTGACGCCCTACGGTGCTTCCACCCGCGTCCCGGATCCGGACGCCCGAGGAGTTCCGCTACACGCTGCGGCAGGGCGTCAGTTCGGGCCGCCCGTGCGTCGTCGTGCATGCCCGCCGTCGGACGGCCCCGCCGTCCAGGGCGGGTTTTGTCGTGTCCAAGGCGGTGGGCTCCGCGGTCGTCCGCAACCGGGTGAAGCGCAGGCTCCGGCACCTGGCCGCCGACGAGTTCCGCGTCCTGGAGTTCCCGGTCGACATCGTCGTGCGGGCCCTGCCGGCCGCCGCAACCGGCGACCTCGCGTCCGACTTCCACTCGGCGCTGGGGCAGGCCGTCCGGAGGCTCGCGGCATGAAGTACCTGCTGATCGGCCTGCTGAAGGCGTACCGGGCTGTCATCAGCCCGCTGTACGGCAATGTCTGCAAGTACTACCCCTCCTGCTCGGCGTACGCGCTGGAGGCGGTCACCGTCCACGGGGCGGTCAAGGGCACCGCGCTGGCCGCTCGACGGCTGGCGAGTTGCCACCCCTGGTCCCTCGGCGGCTA
Organism: Actinomycetes bacterium; assembly: GCA_023432725.1. Taxonomy (GTDB): domain Bacteria; phylum Actinomycetota; class Actinomycetes; order Propionibacteriales; family Propionibacteriaceae; genus Propionicimonas. Next base: position 2,843 of record JAEYUH010000138.1, read on the forward strand.
CGACCCCGTCCCCGGTACGCCGGCGGCGGTCGAGTGGGAAGCCGAACAGGCGGCGAAGGCCGCCGCCATCAACACCGGCTCTGCTGGTCCTGACTTGAGGTGAAACTGGTGAATCTGATGCCGATGCTGGTGCCGATGGATATCTGGTCGGACATCGGTGGTTTCTTCAACACCGTGATGCAGCCGCTGTACTGGGTGGTGTCGTGGGTGCTCACCACGTTCCACTCGTTGTTCAGCATCTTCCTCGACCCGGCGGCGGGCGCCGCCTGGGCGCTGTCGATCGTCCTGCTGACCGTGGTGGTGCGGACGGCGCTGATCCCGCTGTTCGTCAAGCAGATCAACTCCGCGCGCAATATGCAGCTGATCGGCCCCAAGCAGCGGGCGCTGCAGGAGAAGTACGGCCACGACAGGGAGCGGCTTGGTCAGGAGACCATGAAGCTCTACAAGGACGAGGGTGTGAACCCGATGGCGTCCTGCCTGCCGTTGCTGTTGCAGATGCCGATCTTCCTGTCCCTGTTCTGGGTGCTCAACAACGCCGCGCACGGCCAGGCGATGGG
>JAEYUH010000176.1 GCA_023432725.1 Actinomycetes bacterium
TCGGGGATGATCGCGCCGGCCAGGGTGCCGAACGAGATGATCAGCGAGAGCTGCCACCACAGGTTGGTGTTGCCCGCGATGTTCGGGATCATCAGCCACGAGATGAGGAAGGTCAGGGCGATCGAGACCATCGAGGTGATCCAGACCAGCGAGGTGAGCGGGGTCTCGAACTCCATCTCCTCGGCGTCGCCGTACCTGGCCTTGGCCCAGGCCGCGTTCCCGAAGTAGGACAGCCCGGACGCGATCAGCATGATCGCGCGGATGAAGAAGATCCAGACCAGGAAGTTGGCCTGCAGGGCGCCCTTGGCCGCCTCGTCCAGCCCGGCGCCGACGCCGAGCAGGATGAAGGTGATCAGCGCGACACCGGTGACGCCGTAGGTCTCGAAGCCGTCGGCGGACGGGCCGACCGAGTCGCCGGCGTTGTCGCCGGTGCAGTCGGCGATGGTGCCGGGGTTGCGCGGGTCGTCCTCGCCGATCTTGAAGACGATCTTCATCAGGTCGGAGCCGATGTCGGCGATCTTGGTGAAGATGCCGCCGGCGATCCGCAGTGCGGAGGCGCCCAGGGACTCACCGATCGCGAAGCCGAGGAAGCAGGCGGTGGCGATGTCGGCGGGGAGGAACATCATGATCGCGAGCATCATGATGAGCTCGGTCGAGATCAGCACCATGCCGACGCTCATGCCCGAGCGCATCGGGATGTTGTGCACCGGGTAGGGCTTGCCCTCCAGGGCGGCGAACGCGGTGCGGCTGTTGGCGAACGTGTTCAGCCGGATGCCGTACCAGGCGATGCCGTAGGAACCGGCCATGCCGATGATGGCGAACAGCAGCACGATGACGACGCGGCCCCAGCCGCCGGTGGTGTTCAGGAACCCGAAGTAGACGAAGATCACAGAGCCGATGAACGCGAACAGCAGCAGCAGGAACTTGCCCTGCTGCAGCAGGTACGCCTTGCAGGTCTCGTAGATCAGCTCGGAGACCTCGCGCATCGACTGGTGGACCGGGAGATCCTTCAGCTTCATGTAGCTGTAGAGCCCGAAGCCGAAGCCGCCCAGGCAGATCACCATGCCGAGCAGCAGCAGGTACCAGCCGTTGATCGGGCCGAAGTTGACGGCGTGCAGGTCGGGCAGCGGCAGGTCGAACTCGCTGGTGTGGCCGCTGCCGCCGGTGTTGGGCTCACCGGTGCCTGCAGCCGTGCAGGCGGTGAGGGTCAGGGCGGCGAGCCCGAACACGAGGTAGAGGGCGGAACGCACCCGGTGCCGGGTGCGTTGGGGCGCTGGCATTGAATCTCTCGATTCGGTTGTCACGATGTCGTCCTTCTGGCGAGTTCATCTGCGTTCTGGTTCGGTTCGGTGGCCCCTCGGCAATGAGAGGGAGCACCACAGGGCAGCCTACGACGGGCTGTCGTAGTTGTCACAAACGCCCCCGGTGTTGGGATTCCCGGTTGAGCGGCCGCGACAATAAGGCAGAATGGTGTTGTGAAAACTACTCCGGGTGCTTCCGCTCCCCTGGACGGGGACTCGGTTGACCCCGCCCAGATCGAGTCGGACGCGTCGACCCGTTCCCGGGTCTCGCGAAGCATTCTGCAGTATGGGCCCTCAACTGCCAATGACCTAGCCAAACGGCTCAACCTCACCCCGGCGGCGGTGCGCAGGCACCTCACCGTGCTGATCAGCCTCGGCCACCTCACCTCCCGCGAGCAACGGGTCTACGGCCCGCGCGGGCGGGGCAGGCCGGCCAGGGTGTTCGCCCTCACCGATGCGGGGCGTGCCGAGTTCTACCAGGCCTACGACGACCTGGCGATCCGGGCGCTGGGGTTCCTCAGGGAGCAGGCGGGCGAGCAGGCCGTCACCGAGTTCGCCGCCCACGTCACCGACGGCGTGCGGGCCCGCTTCGACGCTGTGGCCGGGGAATACCCCACCCCCGCCGAGGCGTTGGTTGAGGCGTTGACCGCGAAGGGGTTCGTGGCTTCGCTGCAGCCCGTTCGCAGCGGCGTCCAGCTGTGTCAGTACCATTGCCCGGTCGCCCACGTGGCGGCCGAGTTCCCGGAGTTGTGTGAGGCCGAGACCCGGGCCTTCGCACAGATGCTGGACTCCCATGTGCAGCGCCTCGCGACCATCGCCCACGGCGACGGTGTGTGCACCACGCACGTCCCCCACCCCGTGGTGCGGAACCAGACGACTGAAGGAAAGGCCACCCGATGACCTCGACGATGCCCGCCGCCCCCGGACTGGGCGCGACCCAGGAAGAGCACCTGCAGGCGCTCGGCAGCTACCAGTACGGCTGGCGCGACGACGATGCCGCGGGCGCTGTGGCGCAGCGTGGCCTGAGCGAGGACGTCGTGCGCAACATCTCGGCGCTGAAGAACGAGCCGGAGTGGATGCTGCAGACCCGGCTGAAGGGGCTGCGGCTGTTCGAGCGCAAGCCGATGCCGGCCTGGGGCGCCGACCTCAACGAGATCGACTTCGAGAACATCAAGTACTTCGTCCGGTCCACCGAGAAGCAGGCCAACACCTGGGAGGACCTGCCCGACGACATCAAGCGGACCTACGACCGGCTCGGCATCCCCGAGGCGGAGAAGATGCGGCTGGTCGCCGGCGTCGCCGCCCAGTACGAGTCCGAGGTGGTCTACCACAAGATCAACGAGGAGCTCGAGCGCCAGGGCGTCATCTTCCTCGACACCGACACCGGCCTGAAGGAGCACCCCGAGCTCTTCCAGGAGTACTTCGGCTCGGTGATCCCGGTCGGTGACAACAAGTTCGCCTCGCTGAACACCGCGGTGTGGTCGGGCGGCTCGTTCATCTACGTGCCCAAGGGCGTCCACGTCACCATCCCGCTGCAGGCCTACTTCCGGATCAACACCGAGAACATGGGCCAGTTCGAGCGGACGCTGATCATCGCCGACGAGGGCTCCTACGTCCACTACGTCGAGGGCTGCACGGCGCCGATCTACTCCTCCGACTCGCTGCACTCCGCAGTCGTCGAGATCATCGTGAAGAAGAACGCCAGGGT
>JAEYUH010000206.1 GCA_023432725.1 Actinomycetes bacterium
TCGAGCCGGGCCACGACGGCGGCAGCTGTGGCGTCGGCCACCACGAGCTGGACGTCGGGGTCGCCGCGCAGGCTGGACATGGTGGCGACGAACCGGTCGGGGGTGTTCAGCCAGCTCGCCGTCCAGGCGGCCAGCACTCCCAACGGGGTGGCCAGGCCGAAGACGGTGACCAGGAGACCGACAAGCGCGGTTCGCCACGGAACCTGGTCAGATCGGCTCATCGGTGCCCTCCGCCGCCGGTTGTGGACGCGAGCCGAGCCTAGCCCCGGCCCGCGTTCTTGGCGAGGACGTGGCCGGGTGCCCTCAGTCGGCTGACTCCAGCAGTTCGGCCAACTCCAGCCACTCCGACTCCAGGGCGGCGTGGCGCTCCTCGGCCTCGGCGAGTTCCGCCCCCAGGCTGGTGAGCTTCCCGTAATCGGCGGCGTGCTCGGTCATCGCGTGGTGCAGCCGTTCGATCCGCGCGGCCGCCTTCGCGAGCTGCGACTCCACCCTCGCCAGGTCCTTGCGGGCCTGGCGCAGCCGCGCGGCGTTCGCGGGGGTGCGCGGCTGGCTGCGGGCAGTAGCGGCGGCGGCCGCCGTCCGGTGGCGGCGGTGCGCCAGGTACTCCTCCACCCCGCCGGGCAGCAGGACGCAGCGTCCGTCGCCGAGCAGCGCGTAGGTCACGTCGCACACCCGCTCGAGGAAGTACCGGTCGTGGCTGACCACCAGCAGCGTGCCGGGCCAGGTGTCGAGGTAGTCCTCGACCACGGTCAGAGTGTCGATGTCGAGGTCGTTGGTGGGTTCGTCCAGCAGCAGGACGTTCGGCTCCGACATCAGCAGCCGCAGGAACTGCAGCCGCCGCCGCTCGCCACCGGAGAGGTCGCCGATCCGGGTCACGAGCCGCTCGCCGGTGAACCCGAATTCCTCCAGCAGCGAGGACGCCGAAGCCTCCCGACCGGTGGCGAGCCGGGTCTGCCGCTTCAGCCGGTCCACGCTGTCGAGCACGCGTTCGGCGTCGTCGAGCTCGGCGACCTCCTGCGAGAGGTGGCCGATCCGCAGGGTCTTGCCCCGCTTCACCCGGCCCGTGGTGGGTGCCAGGTCACCGGTCAGCAGCCGCAGCAGCGTGGTCTTGCCGGCGCCGTTCACTCCGATCAAGCCGATTCGCGCGCCGGGCCCGATGGACCAGTCGACGCCCGTCAGCAGTTCGCGTCCCCCGACCCCGTAGTGCACGTGGTGGAGGTCGAAGACGTCCTTGCCGAGCCGGGCGAGCGAGAACTCCTGCAGCCGCAGCCGGTCGCGCGGTTCCGGGACGTCGGTGATCAGGGCGTTCGCGGCGGCGATCCGGAACTTCGGCTTCGAGGTGCGCGCCGGTGCTCCCCGCCGGAGCCAGGCCAGTTCCTTGCGCAGCAGGTTCTGCCGCCGGGACTCGTTGGCGACGGCCTGCCGGGCACGCTCCGCCCTGGCGAGGACGTAGGCCGCGTACCCGCCGTCGTAGGAGTCGACGACGGCGTCGTGCACCTCCCAGATCCGGGTGCAGACCGCGTCCAGGAACCAGCGGTCGTGGCTCACCACGAGCATCGCTGTGCCGCGGGCCTGCAGCGCGTTGAGGTGCTCGGCCAGCCAGGCCACCGCCTCCACGTCGAGGTGGTTGGTCGGCTCGTCCAGCACCAGCAGGTCGTGGCCGGCCAGCATCAGCGCGACCAGGCTGACGCGGCGCCGCTCGCCGCCGCTCAGGGTGGCGACAGCGGCGTCCATGGCGACGTCGGCGAGCAGGGACGCCACCACGGAGCGGCTGGCCTCCTCGGCCGCCCAGGCGTGGTCGGGACGGCCGCCGACCGCCACGTCCCGCACTGTCGCACCCGCCGGGAAGACCTCCTCCTGGCCGAGGTGGCCGATCGAGACCGACCCGGTGCGGGTCACCTGCCCGGAGTCGGGCTCGCGGCGTCCGGTGAGCAGGTCGAGCACGGTCGACTTGCCCGAGCCGTTGCGACCCACCACGCCGACCACGTCGCCGGCTGACAACCCGAGGCTGACCTCGTCCAGCAGGATGCGGGTGCCGAACGCAATCGAGATGCGCTCGGTGTTGACCAGGTTCGCCAACCTCAGCGGCCGCGCATGGCGCGGTTGAGGCCCTTCACCGTGGGCATCGGGCCCCTGGGCAGCGGCACCTTGGGCCGCACCGCGTCAAGCGCCCGCAGCCGCTGCTTCACCTCGGTGAGCTGCACCGGCTTGACCGCCTTCGGGGCCTTCCTGAGGTGGTCGGCGAGCTTCTCGAGCGGCACCTGCCCCGGCCCGTCGCCCATGATGAGGGTGGAGACGGGGACGCCGTAGGCCACCTGCTCGTGCTTCTTCGCCTCGGCGGCGAGCACCGCCTTGAGCCGGGCCGCGGAGCCCTCGCCGATCAGCACGATGCCGGACTGTCCGACCACGCGGTGGACGATGTCGAGCTGCTTGGTGGCGGTGATGCCTGCCTCGTAGGACCACTTCTTCTTGTCCAGCATCGACAGGGCGACCTCGGCCGAGCCGGGCTTGCCCGCGTACCGCTTGTAGGTGGCCTTCTTGGCCCGGCTGAGCAGCAGGTACAGCGCGGCGACCAGGCCCCCCATGAGGCCGGTGATCAGCCACATCCACCACGGCGGCAGCAGCAGACCGATCAGGGTGATGACGAGGGTGACGCCGAGCGCGACCCCCGGCACCAGCCACTTGGTCTGCGGGTCGACCTCGACGGTCACCCGGTAGGTCTCCTTGAGCTGCCGGAACCAGCCCCAGTCGCGGGGGTCGCTGGAGTTCCTCTTCGCCAGCTTCGCGGCCTTGATCTGGGCCTTCTGCTTCGCGGCCAGTTCCCTGGCCTTCTCGCTCGCCATCATGCGCTCCGGGTCTCGTTGCTCGCCCGCGCGGACATTGCCTGCCGGTACAGCCGTCCCGCGCGGTAGGACGAACGTACCAAGGGTCCGCTGAGGACTCCGACGAAGCCGATCGCGGTGGCCTCCTCGGCCAGCTCGTCGAACTCCTGCGGGGTCACCCAGCGGTCGATCGGGTGGTGGTGCACCGAGGGGCGCAGGTATTGGGTGATGGTGATGAGCTCCGCGCCGGCGGAGTGCAGGTCACGCAGGGCCTGAGAGATCTCCTCGCGGGTCTCGCCCATGCCGAGGATCAGGTTCGACTTGGTGACCAGCCCGAAGGCCCGCGACTGCGACAGCACGTCGAGGGACCGCGAATAGCTGAACCCGGGACGGATCCGCCGGAAGATCCGCGGCACCGTCTCGACGTTGTGGGCGAACACCTCGGGCCGGGTCTCGAAGAGCTGGTTCAGCAGTTCGGTACGTCCGGAGAAGTCCGGGGCGAGCATCTCGACGCCCACCCCGGGGTTGAGTTCGTGGATCTTGCGGATCGTCTCGGAGTAGAGCCAGATCCCCTCGTCGGCGAGGTCGTCGCGGCACACGCCGGTCACTGTGGCGTAGCGCAGGCCCATCGTGCGCACCGACTCGGCGACCCGCAACGGCTCGGTGGTGTCGTAGCCGGACGGCTTGCGGGATTCGATCTGGCAGAAGTCGCACCGCCTGGTGCACGAGTCGCCGCCGATCAGGAAGGTGGCCTCGCGATCCTGCCAGCACTCGAAGATGTTGGGACAGCCCGCCTCCTGGCAGACGGTGTGCAGGCCCTCGTCCTTCACCAGTTGCTGCAGCTCGCGGTAGTCGGGCCCCATGGTGGCCGTGGTCTTGATCCAGGGCGGCTTGCGCTCGATAGGAGTCTGCGCGTTGCGCACCTCCAGGCGGAGCAGCCGTCGCGGCTGGGTGTCGGTCACCAGCCAATCCTATCCGGCCCGGCCCTGCCGGCCGACCGGGTCAACGTCCGGCCAGCCCCAGGATCGACTCCTCGACGTGGAGCACCCCTCGGCCCTCGTGGGTGGACCACACCGCCAGCACCCCGATCGGGGACAGGTCGGACACCAGTCCCGTGCCCCCGACCACGATCAGGTCGCTGGCCTGGCCGGCGTCGCGGATCACTGCGAGGTGGTCGCCGAGGCGGCGCCAGTACTGTGGCTCGCCTCCCAGCCCGTGGCCCTCCCAGAGTTGTCGCGCCGGGCAGGCGGCGGAGCGTTCGAGGGGGATCACCCACGCCGACCCGTCGCCCTCGTGGTCGGCGACGACAGCCTCGTCCGGGGCACCCACCACCACCCCGGTGACGGCGGGGCAGACGGTGCCGATCGCGACCGCGGACCCGAAGCCGTCACCGGCCTCGGCCCGGCCGGGGATGCCCGCGGTGGCCTGGCTGAGCAGCTCGCCGGGAGTCTGTCCGTCCCCGGAGAGGGTGAAGAGCTGGACGGCGCCTCCGCGGACGGCGCCCACCCGATCGCCGGGCACGCCGACGGCGAGGTGGCCGTCCCTGGCGGCCAGGCTGGCGCCGAAGGCGTCGCCCTCGACCGGCTCGCCGGGTACCCCCGGGCTGGCCTGGGTGATGACCTCGCCGGAGGCGGCGCCTGTGGTGTCGAAGCCGAGCACCACGACGGCTCCGGCCGCGGCGGATCCGGTGAGCGCCAGGGGTGCCCCCACGAACAGCCGGTCGCCCGCCACCGCCAGCGACTCCCCGAACGAGCCCTGGTCGACGAGGTCGGGCACGGCCCCCGTCCCGGGGGCAAGGACTGTCGGCGTGGTGGTGATGCGGGCATCGGCCCCGAGCGGGAAGACCAGCACCCGCCCGGTCACCTCGGTCTCCCCGCGCCACCGGGAACCGACCCCGACCGCCAGGCGGGGGACGGGCTCGAGCACCAGGCCCAGCGACGAGACCCGCGCATCGTCGTCGACCCCTGGCACGGCGACGCAGTGCAGGGTCGAGATCGACAAGCCTTGTGTTGACCCGAACAGCTCGCACACGCTGGTGCCCGACTCCAGGCCCACTGCGACGAAGACGAGGTCGCTGAAGCCGTCGGCGTTCAGGTCGGGGGCCAGCATCGATCCCGCACCGACGTTGCCCCACTCGTCGAGGATGGTCTCCTGGGCAGTGATCTCGGTGGTGGCCCCGGAGCCGTACCGGACGGTGATCCGGGCGTCCTCCCGGGGACCGAAGAACGAGGTGGCGAGGTCGACAGCGCCATCACCGTCGAAGTCCGGCGTGGCGGTTCCTGCCGGGGGTCTGGTGGAGGTCGGGGTCGCCGGGCCCGCGGTCGGCCCTGCCGGTTGGGTGGGGGTCGAGACCGTCGGCGTCGGCGCGGAGGCCGGGAGCTGTCCGGTGCAGCCCGTGGCCAGTGCCAGCGCGCACACGGCGGTGACGGCGGCGCTGAGGGTTCGCGTGCGGTGCATCCGGTTCTCCTGTCAGCGTCCGGCCAGCGCGCGGGGCGACTCGTCGAGGCTGACGGTGACCTCAGCACCGGACATCAGGAACACCCGGCCAGGGTCCTGCGACAGGCAGCCGTTGCCTTCGCCGGCGATCACCAGCGTGTCGACGGTGCCGCTGGTGCGCAGCGTGCCGACAGCACTGCCGATCTCGCGGCTGGGCGCTGCCGGTCCGGGAAGACCTGCGCCCTCGACGAGTTGTCTGACCGGGCAGTCCGAGGTGGGCGAGAGCGGGACCACCCACGCGGCGCCGCTGGGTCCGCCCTCCCCGGAGCCGGGGACCCGAGCCCCCGGTTGACCCACGACAACCCCCAGCGCGTCGGCGCAGACTCGTCCGGTCGCCACGGACCGGCCGAACGAGCCTCCGACGGCGGTGCCGTTCGTGGGGGTGATGCGCTGCGACGGAACCAGGGCGCCGCCCGTGAGGGTGAAGACCTGGACCGAACCGTAGGTGTCGCCCCCCGTGGGGTAGCCCGAGATCCCCACGGCCAGGTGGCCGTCGCCGGCGGCCAGGCTGGCCCCGAAGCGGGCGTCCTGCTGCGGGTCACCGGGGACGCCGTCGGTGGACAGGTCGATAACGCGCGCGGCGAGCACCCCGGTCTCGCCCAGCGTGAGGTCCACGATGGCGCCGGCGAAGACAGACCCGCCCACCGCCGTGCCCGAGGCTGCGACGATCAGATGGTTGCCCAGGCTG
>JAEYUH010000240.1 GCA_023432725.1 Actinomycetes bacterium
CCGAGCCGACACCGGCGCCAGCGATGGCGCCCCCGGTAGCTGACACCTCTGATCGGTACGGCTCGCTCGACGACGCCCAGTTCAACGCCGAGATGATCGCCCACGACCTGCTGCGGGCGATCGACCAGACCGAGTACGCCCCCGTCTTCGTCAGTGACGGGCTCTTCGGGCTGAAGGAGGATGTGGCGGCCGAACGCCGGAAGGTGGACGTGTCGACGGTGATCAGCCGGCTGCAGGGACTCACCGAGGCTCAGGTCCACGAAGTGCGGCGGCGCTACGCGGCAGTCGACAAGCGGGCCGCCGATGCCCTGGAGGTCGACCTCTTCGGTGGCGGCACCAGCGGCCGCAAGGCCAGGCTCACCGCCGACCAGGCCGAGCACATCCGGATTCTGCTGCTCGGCACCCGAGCCGAGGCGTCCCGCTGGTTCTTCGAGGAGGACGCCCGTCGCAACCGGATCGCTGCCGAGGCGATCGAACTGCACGATCTCCTCTCGAAGAAGCTGGACGACGAGCGCCTCGAGCGCGTGATGGCGCTGCACCGGCGTCCCGTGGCCGAGATCGACATCCTCGACGCCTGCTACGAGCAGCGGTACGGCCGGGGGACCCTGGCGGGGGAGTTCGGGGTCCGGCTGGGCCTTGAGGGCCTCACGCGGATGCGGATGACCCAGCTCCGCCTGGGTCACCTCCCGCAGGCCGACGCGGTGGCGATTGAGATCAAGCGCCGCAAGATCGAGGAGCTGAACCGGCAGGATGAGGAGGAGAAGGCGCGCAAGGCGCAGCTCAGCGGCCAGATCCTCGGCATCCTCCCGGCGACCTCGGGGGTCGATGCCTACCTCGCGGACAAGCGCCGCAAGGAACGCCTCAAGCTCACCGGCGATATCCAGTCGATCATCGAGCAGAACAAGCGTGAGGCGCTGGCCGATCCGGCCAACGACGCCAGGCAGGCCGGTGACGCGATCGCGGCACGGCTGGGTGCGATCCTGGGGCAACAGGCCGGCGAACCCGGGGAAACGCTGGGCGCCAAGCTCGCCACCACGCTCCAGCCGGCGTCCTACAGCGCGATAGCGGCTGCGCTCGACCCGCGGGCCAACGCGGGGGACCTGCTGGTGAACTCGGCAGCCGCCCGGCTTGTCGAGCTGGAGGCGAACGGCACGACGAACCACCGGGCGATCGAGGCGATCCTGCGGTCCTTCCGGGCGCTCGCGCAGCGCGACATCCTGGCCCGGGTCCGTGATCCCGACGTCGCGCTGCCCGAGAAGCAAGCCCTCGCCGATGCCGGCCAACGCGCCGTGGACCAGCTCTCGCACCTGTACGTCGACGCCTTCGTCGAGGCCTACAACCGAATGGCGGCGCCCAAGGGACGGACCTACGCCCAGATCGTCGCCTCGGCGTCCGACGCGAACGCCAGCCACCTGGAGAGCCTGCGCTACGGCGGCGGCGAGACGTCCCCACTGGGCGAAATGGACCATGCCATCGCGACCAGGGACGTCGACGCGCTGAAGCAGGTGCTCGCTGCCGAACCGAACGGCGAGCGGATCGCGCAGCTGATCGGGAGCTACAACAGCCTCGGGCGGAACCGCAGCTTCTACCGGCAGGTGTTCGGAGGCCTCGGCGACACCGTCCTCACCGCCGAGCAGGCCGTGAAGGCGGGCTCGACGAAGTTCACCGGCGGCATGGTGGCCGGGCGCGACGCCGCCCTGGTGGGCGAACTGCTCGCCAAGCCCGGGGTGGGTGGGCCCAGGACGGCCGGCGAGGGCGTGTTCGGCCCCGGCTACGACGAGGTGAGCTGGATGGTCTCCGGCGGACGGGCCGAGTACGGCGCCACGATGCTCCACCGGGGGACGATCCGGAAGATCGGCGAGTGGACCGGCGACCCGGAGACCAAGAAGCTGATGGCCGGCTCGCTGGACCGGTTGACCGAACTGCAGCGCCAGTGGGAGTCGGCCACCGACCCGGTCGAGAAGCGCCATCTCTTCCTGGAGATCCGCAAGACCCGAGCCACCCTGACCGGCGACGCCGACGCCTACGAGAAGGAGACCGAGGCCATCCTCGACCAGATCCGGTCGGCGGTCAGCTTCGCCGTCTCGATTGCCCTCGCGGTGGCTCTCCCCGGAGTCGGCGCCGGGCTCGGGTTCCTGCAGGCGACCGCGCTGAACATCGCGGCGAACGTGGCGACGAACGTCCTGATCAAGGGGGACAGGTATGGCTGGGACGACCTCAAGGCGGACGTGCTCGGCGGCGCCCTCAGTGCCGGCGGGGCGAAGCTCGGCGAGGCCCTGCTCGGCAAGGTAGTGCTGAAGATCGCCGGACCGGTGGCGCGCGGGACAGGTGAAGCCGCCGAGAAGGCGGGCATCAAGACGGTGCTCGCCGGCCAGGCGGCCCGGCTCACAAGCCAGGGCGAGAAGATAGCGATCGAGGTGGCGGAGGTAGAGAGCCGGCTGGCGGGACGCGCGCTGGCCGTGAAGGGCGCCACGGAGATCGGGAACTTCTTCGGGGGCATGTACGGCGGCAAGCTGTACACCGGTGACTTCGGGCTGACCATGACCGAACTCCTGCAGGGACTCGCCGGGACGGCTGCGGGCAAGTACGGCGAACGCCGGGCTCAGGCCAGGCGCAGTGCGCCACGCCCGGCCGAGGACGGCTCGGGGTCAAAGCGCTCCGCACCCGAACCCACCCCGCCGGTGCCTACGAGGGCGGGCGACGAGCGGCTTCCGCTCGGCGAGGGCGTCCCTGCCCCTCGGCGTGACGCGAGCGGGGCGGCCGAGCCGCCACGGTCCCAGCCCACCGGGCCGGGCTCCACCGGCCAGTCGACCGGCGGGAGCGCGACCACGTCCGCGCAACACCCGGCGGGCGACGTCGTCGAGGTCCGCTACCACTACGCCGAGGAGCGGTACCCGCCGATCGGCACCGCACCCCCGGCGAACCCACCGTCCTACCGGGGACGGGCGGGCTACGACGCCGTGCGGATCGTCGAGGGCGACGTGCGATACCAGGAACTCGTGATCAAGCTCCACCTCGACCCCGGGTCCGGCGTCACCCAGCCCGACCTGCAGCGGATCCAGCTGGACGTCGTCCAGGGGGTGCAGGGGATCTACAACGACCCGCAGCACCAGTTGCTCAACGGCGACACGCTGCGGGTCCGGGTCGAGTTCACCAGCAACCCGCTGGAAGCGCACGCCATCGTCGATGTCGGCCCGGCCGGCGGCGGCCGTCGCGCGGACCAGTTCAACTGGCAGGTCGGCGACGATCCGATGATCCACGCCCACGAGATCGGCCACCATCTGGGGCTGCCGGACGAGTACGTGGAGGACGCCTTCGAGCCGCGGCCCTCCACCAGCAGAGACCGCCCCGGGGCACCTGGGGTGACCGATGACCGCAGCATCATGGGTGGGTACTACGAGCGCCTGCGCGACGTGATCGACCCGGGCGCCCGGCTGCGGGAGCGTCACCTGGCCGAGATCGGCGACGCCATCGCCGAGCAGCGGCTGCGCAACCAGCTGCAGGGGCGCGGCGTCGATCTCACCCCTGGTGCTGTCGACCACAGCCCGCTGCGTCGCGATGACTACGACACGATCGGCCCGAAGGGCGAGCTCGAGGTGCGCCCCGCCAACGTGAGCGACGCCAGCCTGCCGATCCTTGAGCAGCGGCTCATGATGCTGCGCTATCAGGCGGCCCGGTTCGGCGTCGCAGCGGACGCCTACTTCCATCCGGACGCCCCCTGGCAGGCGAGGCGACTCGCGCGGGCGATCCTTGGCGATGACCACGTCCACATCGACCCGGACGCGCCCGTACCACCCACGACCACGTCGAGCGGGCCGTCGAGTGGGGGGAACCGGCCGCCCGCCACGGTCAGCATCATGGGCGCAGCCCAGTCACCCCAGGTGAAGTGGGCCACCGCGAACCCCGACGGTGCGGTCCGGTCGATCGCCCAGGCGCACGAGATCGCCCGCCGCCACGGCGTCGCCATCCCCGACGACGTGATCTTCCAGGTGACGATCGGCAAGCACCGGTTCATCGAGGAGGGCGCCCTCGCCCAGTACTTCAGAAGGCAGAACGCCCGCGGAACGGATCGGATCACCTGGGACGACTTCTACAGTGTGCTGCGCGGCCAGGAGGAACCCAGGATCCTGGTCCGGCTGGACAAGTCGGTTCTCGCCAGCGACGAGATGATCGTCGCGGTGTTCGCGCATGAGGTCCACGAGCTGGCAGGGCTACGCGATGCCTTCGACGCCTCCGCAAAGGGTTACCTCACCGCCGAGGAACTGGCCCGGCTGATCAACCCCGGCATCAAGGGCAACCTGCACGACGAGGCCTGGACGGTAGCCGACGAACTCGTTCTGGCGATGCGGGCGGCGAGGACCGGAGGCTGACGGCTAGGGCGTCTGGGCGTCCCCATCGGGTGTTCCAGGCTGGCGTTCGACGACGCTCGGAAGCACCTCGAGTACCGGCGGCCCGGCCGCCACGACAGCGGCCGCGTCCACGGTGCTGCTCACCGAGACGTCGAGCCCCGGGTTGAGCTG
>JAEYUH010000113.1 GCA_023432725.1 Actinomycetes bacterium
CCGGCTCCTTCACCACTTCGAGCCCGAAGCTGCGGATCGCGAGGTTGGGGCGGACGTCCCACAGGAACAGGCTGATCGTCGGGCGGTTCAGCTTCGCCGCCCACTCCTTGTCGGGCGCCTCGAAGGCGACATCGATCTCGCGGGACGGTAGCGGCACCGTCGCGCGCAGGAAGGACTCCAGGGCCTCATCGAGCAGGTGCAGCATCGTCCTCCGCCACCAGGTAGTAGTACTTGTCGAACTCGGCAGGGGTGCGCAGCTTTCCCGCCTTCTGGAACTCGCGCTTCAGGCCGAGGACGACGTCCTCCATCGTGATCGGACGGGCGTCCGCCGCGGCCAGGAAGGCGGCCGCGAGCGCGGCGTTGCGGATCGTCCCGCCCGAGATCGCGAAGTTGGCGGCGAGGAACCCGAGATCGAGTTCGGCAGTCGGCGCCTGCGTCGGGAAGTTCAGCTCCCAGATCCGGCGCCGGTCGGCCTCGTCAGGGGCCCGGAAGTCCACCCAGACGGCGATCCGGCGGGTGAAGGCCTGGTCGATGTTGCGCTGCAGGTTCGTGGCCAGGACCACCAGGCCGTCGTGGCGCTCCAGCCGCTGCAGCAGATAGGCGACCTCGATGTTGGCGTACCGGTCGTGGGCGTCCGACACCTCCGAACGCTTACCGAACAAGGCGTCCGCCTCGTCAAAGAAGAGCACCACCTCGGCGGCCCTGGCGGCGTCGAAGATCCGGTCGAGGTTCTTCTCGGTCTCCCCGATGTACTTGCTGACCACTCCGGAGAGGTCGACCTTGTACAGGTCGAGGTCGAGGTCGCCGGCGATCACCTCCGCCGCCATCGTCTTGCCCGTCCCCGGGGGACCGGCGAACAGCGCCACGATCCCCACCGACGGCGAGGGGGCGAATCCCCACGGCCCGTACACCAGGCCCCGGGCCCGGTAGCGGTCGGCGAGTTCCTTCAGCTGCCGGGTCTGGTCGGCGGGCAGCACGAGGTCGGGCCAGCCGAAGCGTGGGCGGGTGCGCAGCGCGAGCCGGTCGAGTTCGCCTGCGGCCAGGCGCCGGATCGCCTGGCCGACGTTGCCGCCGCCGGCCGCCATGGCCTGTCCGACCAGTCTGAGCTGTTCCCGGTCGAGGCGGGCGCCCGGGGAGACCTCGCCCAGCTGCTCCTGCCAGTCGGTGTCATCGGCGAGCGCCGTCTCGAGGGCGAGTTCGCCCCAGGCGACGGCGGGCAGGCAGGCGAGCGGCAGCTCGCGGGGGCTGGAGACCACCCAGGCCACCTCGGGCGTTCGTTCGACGGCGCGTCCAAGCAGGGGCGTCAGCGGTTCGTCGGTCTCGACGACCAGGGTGCGGCCCGCCACCACCGCTTCCCGCACCAGCGCGGCCAACGCTGCGGGCTCGGCCGGGGGCGGTGCCACCAGTAAGCCGCCGCCAGGGGAGAGGCGCAGCGCCGCAGAGCGCCGTGACTCGGCGTCCGCGCCGAAGACCAGGGTCAGGGGCGAGGCGACGCGGACGAGCCCCGTCCGGCTCCTGCCCACGAGCCTCGCTTCGGCCGGCAGGTGCTGATCGGGGGCGTCGTTGCCGCGCAGGTGCCAGTTCACCCGTCCGGCAAGGGCGGCGACCCGGTTCGACCACGGTCCCTCGGCGTCGAGTTCCACCAGGCCGAGCCGGACGAGGGCGCTGTCCGGGGCGACGGCGGCGCTCTCGCAGAGTCGGTCCAGCAGCCCGAGGCTGAGCCGCGGCAGCCGCATGTCGTCGTGCAGGTAGGCGACAAGGCGTTGCCGCTGCGGTGAGGACTCGACCGCCGCGAGCAGTGCCAGCACGGTGGCGGCCGCATCGTCGAGCCCGGCGCGGGCGACCAGCCCGGCGAACCCGTTCTGGTCGCGCTCGGCCAGGCTCGCGAGGAAGTCGTCCCGCCGGGCGGACACCAACGGGGCGATCTGCTCGCGGACCTCGGCGGCCTTGGCCGGGTCGGCTCCGTCCAGCCCCGGCAAGCCGGCGAGGATCGCCTCGACGTCGGCGTCGGTGACGAACCAACCCGCTGCCTCGCGCGGCGGCACCCCGCCTCCGATCCGCCACTGCAGCGCCTCGCGCACGAGCAGCGAGTCGGCGTACGCCTCCCAGGCGTCAGGCACTAGATGACCCCGGAACGGGTCGCCAGGGCGACGGCGTGGGCCCGGGTGCGGCAGTTCAATTTGACCAGGATGTCGTGGACCACGTTCTTCACGGTGCGCTCGGAGAACGACAGGTCACGTGCCATCTCGAGGGTGTCGGAACCGTCGGCCAGGAGTCGGAGCACGGCCCGTTCCCTGTCGTTGAGGATGCCCGCAGGGCCGGTGCCGGCCTGGCGGGCGTGGGAGAGCGTCTTCGCCATCAGGTGCGCCGGGGCGGTTGCCGCTCCGCTCACCACGGCCCGGATCGCCGCGGCGAGCGCCTCGACGGTGAGCTCGGAGCGCGACAGGACGGCCCTGACGCCCGCCTCGAGTAGGCGGCAGACGTCCTCGGGGGCGGCGTTCTGCAGGGTCGCGACCAGGATCAGGCCGCGGGTTTCTGCCAGGCGCAGCACCGGGCGCAGCGTGGCAGGGGTGTGCTCGAAGATCAGGACGGTTGCGGCGGGGGAGGGGGTCGGGCGCAGCAGAGCACTCTCGCCAGCGATAGCGAATCCCTCGCTCGCGAGTGACGCCGCCATGCCGCGTCGAAGGATCGCGTGTGCCTCATCGATCCAGATGCGGGTGGACGGAGGGGTGGGTCCCGTCACG
>JAEYUH010000126.1 GCA_023432725.1 Actinomycetes bacterium
AGCAACCACGGCTGCCCCGTGCTCCTTGACCAGCGGCATCACGCGGGCGAACCGGGAGTCCGGCCCGTCGCCGTCCTCGTAGTTCACCGAGTTCACCGCGCAGCGCCCGGCCAGCCGCTCGCCGACCGGGAGCGCTTCGAGTTCGGCCCGCCTGGCCTGCCGGGTGTCGGCGGTGGTGACGCCCTCGAACAGTTCCAGGAAGCGGGTGAGCGGGTCGTAGCCGGGACGGCGGCGGTCGTAGACCAGGTCGAGGGCCACCTCGCGCTGCTCGTCGGGGATCCGCGCCATCGGGACGATCCGGGCGGCGTGCACGATCGCGGAGTCGAGGCCAGCCTGCACGCACTCGTGGAGGAAGACCGAGTTGAGCACCACCCGGGCCGCGGGGTTGAGACCGAACGAGACGTTCGAGACCCCCAGCGTGGTGTGGATGCCCGGGTGCCGGCGGGTCACCTCGCGGATCGCCTCGATGGTCTCCAGGGCGTCGCGGCGGGTCTCCTCCTGGCCGGTGGCGATCGGGAAGGTGAGGCAGTCGACGATGATGTCCTCGACCCGCAGCCCCCAGTTCCGGGTGAGGTCGTCGATCAGGCGCTCGGCCACCCGCACCTTCCACTCGGCGGTGCGGGCCTGGCCCTCCTCGTCAATGGTGAGAGCAACCACGGCTGCCCCGTGCTCCTTGACCAGCGGCATCACGCGGGCGAACCGGGAGTCCGGCCCGTCGCCGTCCTCGTAGTTCACCGAGTTCACCGCGCAGCGCCCGGCCAGCCGCTCCAGCCCTGCCCGCAACACCTCGGGCTCGGTGGAGTCCAGCACTATCGGCAGCGCGACGGCGGTCGCCAGCCGCGAGGCGAGCTCGGCCATGTCGGCCACCCCGTCGCGTCCGACGTAGTCGACGCACAGGTCGAGGACGTGCGCGCCGTCGCGGCTCTGGTCCTTGGCGATCTCCACGCAGTCGGCCCAGGACCCCGCCAGCATCGCGTCGCGGAAGGCCCTGGAACCGTTGGCGTTGGTGCGCTCGCCGATCACCAGGTAGCTGGTGTCCTGCCGCAGCGGCACCTCGGCGTAGAGCGACGAGACACTGGCCGCCGGGGTCGGGGTGCGCCCGGCAGGCCTGGCCGCAGCCACCGCCTCGGCCAGCCGCCGGATGTGGTCGGGGGTGGTGCCGCAGCAGCCGCCGACGAGGGCGAGGCCGAACTCGCCGGTGAACTGCTGCACGTGGTCGACGAAGGCGTCCGGCCCCATCGGGTACCGGGCCCCGTCCGGACCGAGTTCGGGCAGGCCGGCGTTGGGCATGCACGCGACAGGGATCCGGGAGTAGCGCGACAGGTGGCGCAGGTGTTCGCTCATCTCGGTGGGTCCGGTGCCGCAGTTCAGCCCGATGGCGTCGATCCCGAGCGGTTCGAGCGCGGTCAGCGCCGCGCCGATCTCGCTGCCCAGCAGCATCGCGCCGGTGGTTTCGATGGTGACGTTGACGAAGATCGGCAGGTCGGCGCCGAGGGCGTCAAGGGCGCGCCGGGCACCGGCCACGGCGGCCTTAGCCTGCAGCAGGTCCTGGGAGGTCTCGACCTGGAAGCCGTCCACCCCGCCGGTGACCATCGCCTCCGCCTGCACCTGGTAGGCGTCGCGCAGCGCGGCGTAGCTGACGTGGCCGAGGCTGGGCAGCTTCGTGCCCGGCCCCATGCTTCCCAGCACGAACCGGGGACGGCCGTCGGTGGCGGCGGCGTCCGCCGCTGCCCTGGCGAGCGCGGCGCCCGCCCCCGCAAGCTCGGCGATCCGGTCGGAGATCTCGTACTCGGCCAGCGCCGCCAGGTTGGCGCCGAAGGTGTTGGTCTCGATGCAGTCGGCCCCGGCCTGCAGGTAGGCCTCGTGGATGGCGGTCACCACGTCGGGCCGGGTGACGTTGAGCACCTCGTTGCAGCCCTCGTACCCCTGGAAGTCGTCCAGCGACAGATCGAAGCCCTGCAGCATCGTTCCCATCGCGCCGTCGGCCACCAGAACGCGGTCGGCCAGGGCGGCACGCAGGTCACGGGTCATGCAGCGAAGTCTACGAGGGCGACTGCGGGGGGAGGGTTACAGTGGGCCCATGGCAAGACTGGGGCTCAGGGACCTCCGCAACCCGGCCGTCGTGGCCGCGTTCGGTGGGTGGAACGATGCCGGCGACGCAGCCAGCGGCGTCATCGACCACCTCGCTGACTCCTACAAGGCGCGGCTCGAGTTCTCCTTCGATCCCGAGGACTTCTACGACTTCCAGGTGAACCGTCCGACCGCGCGACTGCTCTCCCCCACCGAGCGGATCGTGGAGTGGCCCACCACCGAGGTGCTGGTCGCCCCACTGCCCGAGCGCGACCTGGTGCTGATCGGCGGCCCCGAGCCGAACTACCGCTGGCGGGAGTACACCAACCGGTTGCTGTCGATGCTGCGCACCGTTCGGCCGGAGATGGTCGTGCTGCTCGGCGCGCTGCTCACTGATGCGCCGCACTCGCGTCCCGTCCCTGTCGCGGCCACCGCGGGCAACTCCGACCTGGCCGCCGATCTCGGTCTCGCACTGTCCACCTATGAGGGCCCGACCGGAATCGTCGGGGTGCTCGGCAACGAGGCGACCCTGGCCGGTATTCCGGTGGTCTCGCTGTGGGCGTCGGTGCCGCACTACGTCGCCGAGCCGCCCAACCCCAAGGCGACCCTGGCGCTGCTGGCCCGGCTCGAGGACGTGCTCAACACCCCGCTGGAGGCGGAGGGGCTCGCCGAGGCGGCGGCGGCCTGGGAGGCGCAGGTCAACGACCTGGTGGCCGACGACCCGGAGATCTCCAGCTACATCACGGCACTGGAGGAACGTCGCGACGAGGAGACGCCGCAGCCGTCCGGGGAGTCGATCGCGGCGGAGTTCGAGCGCTACCTGAAGCGCAGGAACCGACGGCCCTGAGCCGGGGGCTCAGCGCCCCGCGTGGCTGAGCGCCTGCTCCCGCAGCGCGCGCACCACGGCGTCCGGCTGGTCGGCCCGGTAGACCGCCGATCCCGCCACGAAGGTGTCGGCGCCCGCGGCGACGCACTGCTCGATCGTGTCCTCGGAGACGCCGCCGTCGACCTGGACCCAGATCTCCTTGCCCAGCGCAGCCACCAACTCACGGGTCCTTGCCACCTTGGGCATCATGTCGGCCATGAACGCCTGGCCGCCGAAGCCGGGCTCGACGGTCATGATGAGCACCATGTCCAGATCGGGCAGCAGGTCGGCGTAGGGCTCGATGGGGGTGCCGGGCTTCAGCGCCATCGATGCCCGTGCGCCGAGCGAGCGGAGCGTCCGGGCGAGTCCACGGGGGTCGTCGGAGGCTTCGACGTGGAAGGTGACCGACTCGCACCCCGCCTCGGCGTAGCCGGGCGCCCAGCGGTCGACCTCGGCGATCATCAGGTGGAGGTCCATCGGCAGCGTCGTGTGCTCGCGCAGGCTCTCGACGACGGGCAGCCCGAAGGTGAGGTTGGGGACGAACCGGTTGTCCATCACGTCGAGGTGGACGAAGTCGGCGCTCGGGATCCGGGCCACCTCCGCCGCGAGGTTGGAGAGATCTGCGTTCAGGATGCTCGGCGTGATTCGGATACCC
>JAEYUH010000338.1 GCA_023432725.1 Actinomycetes bacterium
CTATAGTTGCGGGGCTGCCCGGGAGACCGGGCCACCATCTTGTCCGGGTGGCGGAATAGGTAGACGCGCTAGCTTGAGGTGCTAGTGCCCGTAAAGGGCGTGGAGGTTCAAGTCCTCTCTCGGACACTCTTCTTAACGTTTCCCGAGAAGGCCAAATGCGGTCTGGTAAGCACAGATTCTGATCCAGGGCCGTGACAGGTGGCTTGGGACGGTATCTGAGGTCGGCCGAAGGCCGAGTCACGAAGGGCCGTCCGACGGTGCCCGGGGCTTCGAGACTCGCCCCTCCCGGAACGAGCTCAGCCACGGGCGGTGACCGCAGGCTCGACCCGTGGCATGTGGCCCACAGCTCGACCTCGGTGGTCGCGCCTCACGAGTTGGTGGGCTCGTTGGTGCGAGACACCGAGGTTCGCTCTGACGACGTCAGGCGTGGCGCAGGACACGGAGTTCAGGGCGCCCCAGTACCCGAGACTGGTCTGCGTGTGACGACCGAGCACAGCTGGGGCCGCCCCACAATCGTGGGACGGCCCAGCTCCGGCTCGGCTTGTTCTCTGGCCGGCCGCCTATGGTGCCGTCTGCAGCGCCTCTTCCACCTTGTCGTCGGCCTCCACCTTGTCGTCGGCGTACTGAGCCATCAGATCCTCCTCCGACATGGTCGCCGGCCGGGTGACCGACTTGAGCGGGATGCCGTCAGTGTCGTAGTCCTGCTTGCGGGTGTCGTACTTCGAGGGGTTGTTGGCCACCTTGATCAATGCCACCACCATGATGAGCTGTAGTATCAGCGCTGGCAGTCCGCCGAGATTCGACAGGATCTTGACGCCGTTGATGCCTGCCGAGGCCAGCATGATCCAGGCCACCAGGCCGATCAGCGCTCCCCAGAAGATCTTCATGAATCTCCCCGGTTCCGGCGATGAGGGCGAGATGCCGGTTGAGGAGATACCGCCCAACGTTGTGGTGTAGGCGTCCGACCCGGTGACATAGGACAGGAACACCACCAGCAGGAAGATCGGCACCAACAACAGCGCCAGTGGGTAGTGGCCGAGGAACTCGTAGACCACGAACTCAGGCCCCTCTGCCAACTTCTTGGCCAAGGTGCCGCCGGTGTCCTGGTCGAGCTTGATCGCGGCGGTGGAGAAGAAGCCGATCCAGACGATGTTGAACACGGCCGGCAGCACGAACTGGACGGTCAGGGCCTTGCGGACGGTATGGCCGTAGGAGATGCGCCCGAGGAACATGCCGGAGATCGGCGCCCAGGAGAGCCAGTTGCACCAGTAGAACATCGTCCACCAGCCCGCCCAGGGATCACTGGCGGCGGCACCGGTGAACATCGCCTTCGGGAAGAAGGTCGCCAGGTGATTGGCGAACGCCTCGGTACCCAGGTTCAGCATGAAGAACGTCGGGCCGAACACGAGGATGAAGACCACCAGGAAGATGAAGAAGAAGGTGTTGATCTCCGAGAGCCGACGGATGCCGTTGAACAGACCGGTGATCGAGCTCAAGACGAAGGTGACCACCACGACGATGTCCACCACTGCCCACATGAACAAACCGGTCTGGAATCCGGTGAGGTAGTTCACGCCACCAGAAATCGTGAGGATGCCGCTGGCCAGCGAGGCGGACATGCCCGCGATCAGCGAGTACATCACGATCGCGTCCAGACCCTGGCCCCACTTGCCCAGCACCCGGTTACCGAAGATGGGGGTGAGCGTCGAGGCGATCGAGTAGGGCTTGCGCATGTTGTAGAAGGCGAAGGCGAACATGATCGAGGGCACCGCGTAGATGGCCAGCGGCAGGAACCCCCAGTGGGTGAACATGGTCGCCACGGAGAAGACCACCGCCTCCGGCGCACCCGGCTCAATGCCGAGGGACTCCGGCGGGGCGGTGTAGTGGTAGAGCGGCTCCGCGGTCCCCCACAACAGCAGGCCGATCGCGATGATCGAGGTCAGCGTGATCGAGAAGTACCGGAAGTTGTCCAGCATCGGAGCGGCATCCCGGCCGCCGATGCGCACATTGCCGAACTTGGAGATCATCAACCAGACGATGACAACCAGCATCGCCAGCACGCCGAGGCTGAACGCCCAGGCCAGGTTGCCGATCAGCCAGTCGTTTGCGGCGGTGATCATGGTGGTGAAGCCCTCGGGGCTGACGAAGTTGTAGACGCAGGCGACTACGAACAGGATCACCGGCGGCCAGAAGGCAATCGGGCGGATCTTTTTCAACATTGAGATTCTAATTCCCCTCTGTGATCGGGAAGATGGTTCCGGCATTCATGATCTGGTTGGGATCGAAAGCGGTCTTCAAGGTGTGCAACAACCGGTAGGCCGAGCCGTGCTCTGCCTGGGTCCATGGCGTTCGGGCCTTCCCGATGCCATGGTGGTGAACGATCGATCCGCCCAGGGCCAACGCCTGTTCGCAGATGATCCGGTTGATCGGCACGTGGTAGGTCTCGACCTCGTCCGCCGGGTCGCAATCGACCCGGTAGTAATAGACGAAATACATGTTCGTGCCGGTCTGATAGCTGTGCGAGGAGTGCCCGCCGATCCAGGTGAGGTTGGGAATCTCCGCCCGAACCCGGTCGACGGTGGTCTGGTAGATGTCGTTGATCACCGACCACGACCCGGAGACCTCGGTGGTGAAGCCGATCTCGGAGGTCTCGCGGATCTCCTGGCGCTCCTGCCTGATCTGTTCGACTCCCCAGTTCAGGTGGGCGAACCAGTTCTCGAAAAACGCCGGGTCGAGCGGCACCACGTCCGGATGCCTGGCGACGATCTCCTCGATGGTTGCGATGGTCGCATCGACGATCCGCTGGTTTCCCTCCGCCGAGTAGATCATCACGCACTTGCCGTCGGCGACCGGAGCGAAATGTCCGGCGGCGTCGTCCGGATCGTAGAGCCGCATCACGGCTGGCCGGAGCCCTTCGGCCATCACCTCACGCAGGATGGGGAACCCGGTGGCCATATCGGGTACCCGGTAGCCGAGGAACCGGGTGGTCTCGGGGGTGTACTTGAAGAGTTTGACGGTGACTTCGGTGATGAAGCACAACGCGCCCTCGTTGCCGATCACGATGTGGCGGATATCGGGGCCGGCGGCCCGCCGGGGGACGTTCTTGATGCGGACGATCTCGCCGTCCGGCAGGACGGCCTCAAGGCCCACCACCATGTCCTCGATCCCCCCGTAGAGGGTCGAAAGCTGACCGATGCTGCGGGTGGCGGTGAGCCCGCCGAGCTGGGCCAGCGGCTTCGACTGCGGGGAGTGCCCCGTGGTCAGCCCCAGCGTGCGGACGTGGTCTTCGAGGTCCTGCAGGCACACGCCGCATTCGGCGGTCACCTGCAGGTTGTAGGGGTCGACGTCGATGATCCGGTTCATCCGCGATCCGTCCAGCACGATGCTGTCGGCACGGGCCGTTTCCAGCCCGCCCTCGGTCGCACTTCGCCCGGTGCGGGGAACGATGTTGATCCCGTTCTCGTTGGCATACCGAAGCACGGCGGCGACCTCGGGGGCGCTGGTGGCATAGGCGATGGCCGCCGGAATCGGCAACACGAAGACCTGGTGGATGTCCTGGTACTTGCGGTAGCGGTCGATGCTGCTGAACCGGAGCTCGGTCTCATCGGTGACGACCTTGTCCGGGCCGAGCAGAGTGGTCAGGTGCGCGGCGATCTCCGTGCGGTCGGGCATGTTTCTCACAGTCCTTGTTGGTGGATTCGGCGGAAGGTGGTGTCGAGCTGAGCGGGTAGTTCGGCGTAGCAGGGCAGCAGTTCGGCGTAGGTGCGGGTTCCGGCCTCGGTGGGCGTGAAGGTGTCTGCCACACGCGTCATGGCCTGGACCGCCGCTGGGAAGTCAGCGTGGACGCCCGCGGCAAGGGCGGCACAGATCGCCGCGCCAAGGCTCGCGCCGCTGGTCACATGGACCCGGTGGGAGGGGACGGCGAAGACGTCCGCGGCGATCTGCATCATCGGATCGCTCGCCGATCCGCCGCCGGAAATGATGATCGAGGTCACCTGCTGGCCGAGCGACTCGACCATGGCATCGGTGCGCAGCCGCATGGTCATCGCGATGCCTTCCAGCATCGAGCGGAAGATGTGCGGCCAGCCATGCCTGGCGTCGAAACCGACCATCGCACCGCGACGATGCGGGGCCTCTGCCGGCGCCAGCCAGTCCAGCACGGTGAGCAGGCCGTCCGATCCGGGAGCGACCAGCGCGGCTTCCGCGTTCATCACGTCCTCCACCCGACAGCCCTGCGCCGCGGCGCGCTCGTCGAGCTCGGCCCGGACCAGGTCGCGCAGCCAGGAGATTGTCGACATGCCGCGGCGGATACCGTTGCTCTCATCGAGATAGACGAAGGGCTGGCAGGCGAAATTGGCCCAGTGGTGCTGGCCGTCCAGGCGACGCACGGCGGAGGGCCGCATGGCGGTGATGTACGTGCCCAGCGAGAGCAGCAGCTGGTCCTCGTGCAGCAACCCGTTGCCCAGCGCCTCGACCGCCTTGTCATTGGCAGTGGCGACCACCGCCACCCCGGCGGGCAGCCCGGTGGTCTCGGCCGCCGCTTCGGTGACCGTGCCCAGCACGGCCCCGGGCAGCACGAGTTCGGGCAGCTGGTGGCGGCTCACCCCCATCGCTGCAATGTCGGCGTCGTCGCGTGACCAATCCCAGGTGTCGTGGTCGATCGGCCAGATGCCTGCGTAGTTTGCCGCCGAGTCCGCCACCCGGCCGGTCAACCGGGCGGTCAGATACGCCGAAGCCGCCGTCACGTAGGCGACCTCGGGATCGGGCTGGTGCGGACGCGCGACCCGTTCGTCCATCCAGCTGAGGACGGGATGTGCGAGGGTGCCGTCGGCGCGCAACAGCGCCCGGCAGAACCGGATGCTGCACAAGCCGATCCCCACCACGTCCGAGCTGCGTTCGCCCAACTGGGCCATCGCGGCCCTGGCCGCAGCCTTGAGCGACTCCCACAGGTCGTCCTCGGGGTGTTCGACCACCCCGCGGGTGGGCATGGCCATCGGGCGTAGTGCCTGCGCCGCCTGGGTGACGATCCGGCCTGCGGTGTCGTAGACCACGACCTTGGTGCTCTGGGTGCCGCCGTCGATCCCGATCAGCAGCCGGCTGTCCTCGCTCACCGGACCAGATACCCGCCGTCGACGACCAGGACCTGCCCATTCACGTAGTTCGAGGCGTCGCTGCACAGGAAGACCATCGGGCCCATCAGGTCGTACGGCTCACCCCAGCGTCCGGCCGGGATGTGGTCGAGCACGCGCTGGTTTGTCTGCTCGTTGGCGCGAGTCGTTTCGGTGATCGCCGTGGCGTAGTACCCCGGCGCCAGCCCGTTGACCTGAATCCCGTCGGCCGCCAGTTCGTCGCAGTAGGCCTTCGTCAGTCCGGCCATGGCGTGCTTGGACGCGGCATAGGCGGGCGACCATTGACCACCGAGGAACGAGAACAGGGAGCAGATGTTGACGATCTTCCCGGAGCGCTGAGCGCGCATCGTCGGGACCACGGCATGGCTGAGTTCGAAGGCGGCGGTCACGTTGACCGCCAGCATCGGATCCCACTTCGACCGGTCGAAATTCTCGACCTGGTCCAGCAGGCAGATCCCGGCGTTGTTGATCAGGATGTCGATTCGGCCGAACCGCTCCAGGCAGGCGTCGACGACGCGCCGGGCGGCGCCCGCTTCGGTCAGGTTGGTCTCGAGGTAGGCGTACTCGCTACCCGCTGCGGCAATCAGATCGGCGGTGTCGCTGAGGTCCTGGCCGAGACTGGGGACGAAGATGGTGGCGCCAACCCGGGCCAGCGCGATCGAGTAGGCCTGGCCGAGGCCGGTGTTGCCGCCTGTGACGATGGCGACCTTCCCGGACAGATCGAAGCATCCGAGGCCGAAGTTGCTCAGTTCCACGCTTGGTCCCTCCATTGGGCAACAAAAAGAGAACAGCCGGAGGACCCCCGCCAGGGTCGTCCTCGATTGCTGTTCTCTGGGCTCTAGCAAATGCGGCTGAACCGCGTATGTGGTTGTCGTGCCGGAGCTTAGGGAGTCCGATCACCCAAGTCAAGGACTCGAGACCGAGTGACTGGCGTTGTCCACCGCGTCGCACTACGCTGGAGCTTGTTCGCTATATGCACTCAGCGTTCATATTATGAACGAGGCAGGGATGTCCACAATCACCGATCCACCGCTCTTCGGCGAGCAGACCCGGCTCACCGTGGCCACCATGTCCTTCTCCGGACGCCAGCTGGCCGACTTCCCGGAACTCGTCCGGACAGCGGCGGAGGTCAAGGCCGCCGCTGCCGCAGCGAACGCGGCCGCCGGGCTGCTGGAGGCCGACAAGGCGGCGCGGATCACCGCGGCCTGCCACTCCCTGGCAGCCGGCGAACACCTCGACCAGTTTCCAGTCGATGCCTTCCACGGCGGTGGCGGCATCGGCCTGAACCTGAACCTCAATGAGGTGATCGCGGCTCTCGCCGGTCCTGACATCGATCCGGCCGATGACGTGAACCTCTCCCAGTCGACCACGGACGTCTGCAAGGCCGCGACGCGGCTGGCCAGCCATCGCGCGGCTGCGGCGTTCTGCGACGCGCTGGGCAGCCTGATCGCCGCCCTGGATGACGTGGCGTCGCGCGCCGAGGGTGTGGAGACGATCGCCCGCACGTGCCTGCAGGACGGCCTGCCGGTCCCTGCCGGAGTGCTCTACACCGCGCTCGCCCATGCGCTGCGTCGGCAGCAGCGACGCCTGGCCGAGTCCGCTGACGGCCTGCTGCAGCTCAGCCTGGGCGGTACCGTGATCGGGTCCGGCGCCGGGGCCGATCCGCGGTACCGCGACCGCGTCATCGGCGCCCTGGCCGAAGAGACCGGCCTGAGCGTCACCCTCGCCCCCGACCTGTACGACGCCACCCAGTACCCCGACGACCTGGCCCGGTTGAGCGGCGACGTGGTGATCACGAGCCACCTGCTCGCCAAGTTCGCCGCAGACCTGCGGCTGCTCTCGTCCGGCCCGGAATGCGGGCTGGGCGAGATCACCCTGCCGGTCACGCAGGCGGGGTCGTCCTTCTTCCCCGGCAAGGTGAACCCGGTGATTCCCGAGATGGTGATCCAGTGCGACCTGCTGGTCACCGGCAACGACGCCACCGTCCAGCGCTGCCTGGGCATGGGCGAGCTACACCTCAACCTGTGGGAGCCGACGATGGGCTTCCTGCTGCTCGACAACCTGCGGATGCTCACCCATGCGGTGAGCCGGTTCGCGGCCCACTGCGTCTCGGGGATCGAGATCAACCGGCAGGTCTGCGAGGGCTACGCCCGGGCGACCATGCCCAGCCTGGTACGGCTCAAGGACGAACTCGGCTACCGGGCGGTCAGCGACGGCATCAAACAACATGGTGCGGCCGGGTTCGTCCAGCACCACCAGCACCCAACCAAGGAGCAAACATGAAACCGGCGGAGCTCGGCTGGGCCCGTGGCTGGCTGAACCAGACCAAGGGCCTCTACCTCGGCGGCACCTGGCAGCCCGGAAACGGCCGGGTGGTCGAATCCCGCAACCCGGCCGACAACCAGGTGATCGGCCGCTTCACAGGCGCTTCGCCGGACGACATCGACCTGGCAGTGCGGGCGGCACGGGCAGCCTTCGAGCAGGGCCCCTGGTCGAAGCGCAGCTACATCAAGTCCCGTGGGGCGGCGATGCGCCGGATCGCCGACCTGATCCGCCAGCACCAGGCTGAACTCAGCACCCTCGAGACACTCGACAACGGCAAGCTCTACAGCGAGTCCTGGGGTGACGTCGAGGACGTCGCCGACCTGTTCGACTACTACTCCGGCTGGGTCGACAAGCTCTACGGCGACGTCAACCCGGTGGCCAGCGATTTCCTCTCCTACACCGTCCACGAGCCGGTGGGGGTGGTCGGTCAGATCGTGCCCTGGAACTTCCCGATCGACATGGCCGGCTACAAGCTGACCCCGGCCCTGGCGATGGGCAACTCGGTGGTCATCAAGCCCTCCTCCACGACCTCCTTCTCGCTGATCCGATTGGTGGAGCTGATCGACGAAGCCGAACTGCTGCCGCCGGGTGTGCTCAACCTGATCCTCGGGCCGGGCTCGAGCGCCTCCCACCTCACCCGGCACCCGGACGTCGACAAGATCGCCTTCACCGGCAGCACCGCCGTCGGCCGCCAACTCGTTCACGACTCGGCGGATTCGAACCTCAAGACCGTCTCGCTCGAACTGGGTGGCAAGTCGCCGAACATCGTCTTCGCCGACGCCGTCGACCTCGACCAGGCCATCGCCCGCTCCTGGCAGCTCACCTTCACCGGCAAGGGCGAGAAGTGCTCCGAACCCACCCGGCTGCTGGTCGAGCGCCCGGTGTACGACCGGGTGCTGCAGGGGCTGGCCGAGCATTACGCGAACTGGCGGGTCGGCGACCCGTTCTCGGAGTGGTCGAACCAGGGCCCGCAGGTCTCCGAGGAACACTTCAACAGCATCATGAGCTACATCCGGATCGGGCTGGAAGAAGGCGCCCGCCTTCTGGTCGGCGGCGACCGAAACCTCGAACCCGGCAACGAGAACGGCTTCTACCTCAACCCGACCGTCTTCGTCGACTGCACCAACGACATGCGGATCGCGCAGGAGGAGATCTTCGGCCCGGTGCTCACCGTCATCCCGTTCGACGGCGAGGAAGAAGCCATCCGGATCGCCAACGACAGCCCCTATGGGCTGGCCGCCGGCTTCTGGACTTCGGACATCGCCAGGTCGCAGCGTGTCGCCAACGCCCTGCAGGCGGGGCAGGTGTTCATCAACCGCTACGGCTGCTATGACCACGCCAGCCCGTTCGGCGGCTGGAAGGAATCCGGCTGGGGACAGGATCTGGCCCGGGCGTCGCTGTCGCTCTACACCAAGCCCAAGGCCATCTGGTACGCGCACTGAGAAAGGGACGACCGATGTCGTTGACCATGAGGGCGGCCGTGATGACCGCCGTCGGCAGGATCGAGATCCGCGAGGTCGAACTCGCCGACCCACTCCCGACCGAGGTGCTGGTGCGGATCGGCGCCACCGCGGTCTGCCACAGTGATCTCAATACGCTGCTGGATTCCACCTCGCCGGTTCCCCAGGTGCTCGGTCACGAGGGTGCCGGCACGGTGGTGGCTGTCGGCGACAACGTCACGACCTGCGTCGTCGGCGACAAGGTGGCGCTGAGCTGGGTGCCTGCCTGCGGAACCTGCGCCTACTGCGCCGCCGGCAAGGTGCATCTGTGTGAGGCCGCGTTCGGACCGATGTTCGCCGGTACCCTGTTGGACGGCACCACCCGGCTGCGCCTCGACGGACACACCTGCTACCACTCGTCGCTGCTGTCGACCTTCGCCGAGTACGCGGTGGTACCGCAGATGAGCTGCGTCCCACTGCCGCCCCAGATGCCGCTCGCCCAGGCCAGCATGATCGGCTGCGGGGTCGCCACCGGATTCGGCGCGGCCGTCCGGGCAGCCCGGGTGGAGCCGGGCTCGTCGGTGGCGGTCTTCGGCCTGGGTGGGGTCGGGGTGAACGCCATCCAGGCCGCCAGGCTGGCGGGCGCCCGGACGATCATCGGCTGTGACATCAAGGACGACAACCTGCGCCAGGCCTCCGCCTTCGGTGCCACCCACGCGCTCAACACTGGCTCGGGCGATGTGCCGGCAGCGATCCGGGAGCTGACCGACGGGCTCGGCGTCGACTTCGCCATCGACTGCACCGGCAACACAAAGGTCGGATCGATCGCCTGGCAGAGCGCCCGGAAGGGCTCCACCACAGTGGTCGTCGGTGCCTATCCGGCCGACGGCGAACTCAAGCTCCCCTCCGGTGGGTTTCACCGGATCGGCAAGGCCATCAAGGGGACGTTCTACGGAGACGTCAATCCGATGCGTGACTTCCAGCTGATCGCCGGGCTCTATCTCGAGGGCCGCTACGATCTGGACTCTTTGGTGATCGAGACGATCCAGCTCGACGACATCCAGCGCGCCTTCGACGCCTTCCATGACCCGGCCGGCCGGAATGTCGGCCGCTACGTTGTGGTCTTCGAGTGAGGGTCAGCTGGTTCGCCTGAGGGCGACAGGGGTGGCGATGGCAGCAACACAGCGAGAGGGCTCATCCGGCGGCGCTCAATCCGTCGGACGAGCACTGACGCTGCTTCGCCTGGTCGCGGACAGTCGCGAGCAGGTCACCGTGGCCAGTCTGGCAGCGTCCTGCGGCCTGAACCGCACCACGACTTGGCGGCTGCTCACCGAACTGGAGAGCCATGGCTTCGTCACCCGGCTGCGGGACGGTGGCTTCGCCCTCGGCCCGACAGCCATGCTGCTCGGCAACACGGCCACCGGCCGATTCGACCCGCTCGTCCGCGTTGCCCTGCCGTCCATGGAGACACTCCGTGAGCAGACCGCCGAGACCGTCATCCTGTCAGTGCCCTACGGCGGCGGCGTGATGACTGTGGAGCAACTCGACTCCCCCCAGACCGTCAGGTTGCGCAACTACGTCTACGAGATCTCGCCGCTCACACTCTCCTCACCGGGCAGGGCGCTGCTCGCGTCCTATCCCCCGGAGCAACTCGCCACCGTGCTGACCGCCGCCGTCCTCCCGGAAGGCACCACCCAGGCCGATCTGGTGGCGTTCACCGCAGCTCTCGCCCAGGCCCGCAGGGACGGATATGCGACTGTCGTGGAAGACCTCGCCCCTGGCGAGAGTGGGATTGCCGCCGCGATCACCGTGCAGGGCCACGTGGTGGGATTGCTGAATGTCTCGGGCCCGAGCACGCGCCTGCCATTGGAGGGGCTACGGGCGATCGGTCCGCTGCTCAAGGACGCGTGCGCCCGGGTTTCCGGTGCCCTGACAGAGGCCGGTCTCGGTTGGTAGCCGGGCCGTCGGCCACGATGTCCCATTCAACGGCACCGGCCCCTCCCGCGTCAGGCGGCGCCGCGGACCGGCCTGCGCGGTCTAGCCGGGCTGGTAGTCCCAGAGGTCGGTGTTCGAGGTCGCGATCGCCGTCGCGCCGGCCGCCAGCGCCTCCTCGACATCGTCCCGGTCATGGATCAGGCCACCGGCGATCAGCGGCACGGTGATGGTCTCCCGGAGCCAGCCAATCACCTTCGGGATGCAGCCCGGGAGGATCTCCACAGCGTCCGGCTCCGCCTTCAGCTGACGTTCCAGGTTGTGGAAAGCCATGGAATCGATCATGAAGTGGCGGTGTACCCCCACCATGCCCAGGCCTGTGGCCGCCTTGACCGCGGTGGCCTTACTGCTCAACAACCCACGAGCACCGAACTGGTTCCGCAAGAACGCGACGCCCGCGGGATCGGCTGCGAGCCCGTCGATGAGGTCGATATCCACGAAGGCCAGCTTCTGATGGGCCTGCATGGCGGCAAGTTGACTCGGCAGGGTGGTGATGGTGCCGTACAGCAGAAAACCGACCCGGCACCGGGAGGCGAGCATCTGTTGGAGCCCGGCATCGTCCTTGACACTGGCAATCACCCGGTTGCGCTCCAGCACCTGGGCCAGGCGCTGACTTCGGGTGAGGTGGTCGAGCATCGCTGAAGCCTAGCCGACCCGGGTCGCCGGCGCGGAGGCGCAATCCTCCTGATGCGTCTCACGACCTGGGGTGCAGGGAAGGCGGTCGTGCAGCGGTCACACTCGCCACAGGGTGGCGCTGACGTGCTGACCAAGATGGGTGCTCCCCGCCAGTATGACCTCAGATACCGGAAGGGAGCATGGCGGCCTGGGACTGCTGCACGATCAGGTGACAGTGATTAGTCACGCAGCCGGATCCCACTTCGCTGCTGCGGTCACGTTTCGACAGTGAGGCGACGTCGGAGTACGAATCGCCCAGCGTCGAGGCTTGTCAGACCAGCATTCACCCGGGCTGAGAGGTAGCTTCAGGTCCTCCTCGGAGACTCGCTGAAAGGCCTCTTGACCAGGGAGTATGTTCCCGGTCGGAGGCCTTCGGCGTCTCTGCACACCAGGTGCACCACACCGCCCGCCGAGCAAGCTGCCAAGAGCGCAGCGTCATTCGGTTCCGACAGGGGTCAGCGCGGCAACCTGTCGGCGTTCTCGTGAAGCGGCCAGACGAGTTCGGGTGCCTGTGGCCGGGCCCGAAGTGACGGGGCGACGGCGCCAGCAGCCAGGCACTGGAGGGCGACGAAGATCCAGAACAGGACCGATCCCGACGACATGACCCCGAGGAAGGCGATGGTGACATCGGTCACCGCGTGGAACAGCGCCACCAGCAGCACGCTGCCTCGGGTGTGGTTGAAGATCCAGGAGGTCACAACCGAGGTGGCGAGGATCGAGACCATGAAGCCCGAGAAAGGTATCGAGGCCTGGAAAGAACCCGCCTTCAGGAAGAGGGGGATATGCCAGAGGCCCCAGATCAGGCCCAGCACAAGTGCGGCC
Organism: Actinomycetes bacterium; assembly: GCA_023432725.1. Lineage (GTDB taxonomy): Bacteria > Actinomycetota > Actinomycetes > Propionibacteriales > Propionibacteriaceae > Propionicimonas. The sequence goes on from JAEYUH010000338.1 coordinate 12,383, forward strand.
GACAGGGCGCTCATCCGTGACTGGAGGCGCGGCAGCGCGAAGCCTCGCCATGCGGTCTCCTCAGTGACGAGGAACAGCCAGATGTTGAGCAGGAGCAAGCCGGGAAGGGAGCCGGCGTTGGCCGTCGCTACCTGCGTCGGGGAGTCGATCACCATGCCGATCCCGGCCGCTGCCAGCGCGATCGCCGGGGTCAGGAGCACGGCGATGAGGTACCACTGGGGCGCGACCCGAGCTCGTACGAGGCGCAGCAGCAGGTCCTTGACGGCCGGCCAGCCGCCGGTCACGGCGGCCGTCATGTACGTGGCGATCGTCAGACCCAGCCAGAACGCGAGGGAGTCCGGTAGGTGCCAACTGATCAGACCCGCGTCCTGGGCGATCCCTGTGAACCACACCAGCCAGGGCAGCGCGAAGGCGAGGGCGAAGAAGAGGGGCAGTCCGGACTTGCGCATGACTCCTCCTTGCCAGGGTGCAACAAGGTACTCCGACGGCGAGCGCCGCCATGGTCTCCGGCCGCTGACCCGTGGGGATCTGCGATATTTCTCGGGTGTCGAACGTAGCGGAAGGACGCCGGTCGTCTCCCGACGGGCCGAGCCTTGAGCGTAGCGTCGGGCTGACCGACGCCGTGGTGGCGATCGCGATGACCCTGCTGATCCTGCCACTCGTCGAGGTGTCCGGCGAGATCGACGCCGGCCATCTCGACCGGTT
>JAEYUH010000092.1 GCA_023432725.1 Actinomycetes bacterium
TACCAGATGATGCGCGCCTACAGCGACAGCAAGCTCGCGCAGGTGCTGCACACCAGGGAACTGCATCGCCGCTACGGTGCCCAGGGGCTGGCCTCGGCCGCCTTCCATCCCGGCGTCATCGCCTCCCGGTTCGCCACTTCCGAGCGGGGACCGGTGGGGTGGGCGTATCGCTGGCCGCTGGCGAAGCTGCTGTTCGCCTCCCCCGACACGGGTGCCGACACCCTGGTCTTCCTCGCCGAAGGGACGGCCGGGGTCGACTTCGCGTCCGGGGAGTACTTCTACCGGCGGCGGGAGGCGCGGACGAACCCGCAGGCCGACGATCCGGCGCTGGCGGCGGCGCTGTGGGAGCGGTCGGCGACGATCGTGGGTTGAATCGTGTCAGAACGGTTTGCCCGGCCGTGAGAGAATGGTTGAATGCGCTCGTACCTCGACATCCTTCGGATTCCGGGCGCCTGGCAGTTCTCCTCGGCCGGCCTGTTGGCCCGCTCCGGCGGCGCGATGATGGGCATCGGCCTCGTCCTGATGGTCTCCGGCCTGTACGGAAGCTACGAGCTCGCCGGCGCCCTCGCCGCCGCCAACGCCTTCTGCTGGGCGATCGGCACCGCTGCGCTGTCGAACCTCGTCGACAGGTTCGGCCAGCGCCGCGTCATGGTGCCGGCGGTGCTGGTGAGCGCGGCGAGCCTCTCCCTGCTCGTGGTCTTCGCCGTCGCCCAGTTCCCGGTCTGGACCCTGTTCCTGCCCGCCATGCTCAGCGGGGCCACGGGTGGTGCGCCCGGTGCGCTGGTCCGTGCCCGCTGGAACCACGTCACCACCGACCACCGCCAGCTGCACACCGCGTTCTCGCTGGAGTCCACCCTCGACGAGATCACCTTCGTGGTCGGGCCGGTGGTCGCCACCGCGCTGTCGACCCTCGTCCACCCGGCCGCCGGGCTGGTCCTGCCCGTGGTGCTCTCCCTGCTCGGCGCCGCCCTGTTCTACTCCCAGCGCGCCACCGAGCCCCCGGTGCTGCGACGTCCGGCCACCGCGGGCCGCGGCCTGCGGGAACGCTTCGTGCTGCTGGTTCCCGGGGTCGGTGCGGTGGTCGGGGTGAACCTGCTGATCGGCGCGGTCTTCGGTGCCATCGACATCAGCGTGGTCGCCGCCGCCACCGCCTTCGATGCGCGGACCGCGGCCGGCCTGGTGCTCGCCGTGTTCTCGCTCGGGTCGGCGATCGCAGGCTTCGCGTACGGGGCCCGGCTGTGGGGCTCTCCCCTTCGGCTGCGCTTCCTGGTCGGCGTGCTGGGGCTGCTGGTGGCCAGCCTCGGCCTGCTCGCCGTGGACACCGTCCTGCTGCTCGGCGTCGTCGGGCTCGCGGTCGGCGTCACGATCGCGCCGACCCTGATCAATGGCAACACCCTGATCGGGCAGTTGGCGCCACCCGAACGGCTGACCGAGGGTCTGGCCTGGATGGGCACCGGCATCGGTATCGGTGTGGCCTTCGGCTCGAGTCTTGCCGGCTCGGCCATCGACGCCGGCGGCTACCACGGCGGCTTCGTGGTCGTAGTGGTGGCTGCGGCCATCGCGGCCGTGATCGCCGCCACCTCCTTCGCCGTGCTGCGGCGGCTGGGCAACCCGGCCGGGGAGGCGGTCGCCACCGCGGCCTGAGCACATCACGGCGACGCTGTGGCAGCATGGCCCGATGGTCCTGCCCGATGGCCTCGTGACGAGGCCGCTGACGCCTGCTGATGCCCGCGCCGTCCACGAGCTGATGGCCGCCCAGGAGCTCGCCGACCTCGGCTCGGTGGAGATCGAGGAGGCCGACATCGTGGCCGACTGGTCGAAACCGAGCCACAACCTCACCGAGCGCTCCATCGGCGTGCTGGACGGCGAGCGGCTGGTCGGGTACGCCGAACTGATGGGCGCCGACCGGGCTGACGCCGCCGTCCATCCCGACTGGCGCGGCCGCGGGATCGGCACCTGGCTGGCGGCCTGGCTGCGTGACCTCGGCCGGCGGGTCGGGTCCAGCGTGGTCGGGATGCCGGCGCCCGAAGGTTCCCCCGGTGACCGGCTGATGGCGGCGCTGGGCTACCGGGTCCGCTGGCAGAGCTGGGTGCTGCAGCTGCCGCCCGGGCAGGAGATCCCCGACCGCGACCTGCCGGACGGCTTCGTGCTCCGGCAGGCTCGGGGTGACGAGCTGCAGGCCGTCCACGATGTGCTGGAGGACGCCTTCCTGGAGTGGTCGGTGCGGCCGCGGGAGTCCTTCGAGGACTTCACCGCCGCGGTGCTGCGGCGCCCGGGGTTCGAACCGTGGCAGCTGCGTGTGGTGGTCGACCCGGCTGGTGCGGTGGGCGGGGTCGCGGTGCTCCAGCTGGCGGGCGAGGTCACCTACATCGCCCGCTTGGCGGTGCGCCGCGACCTGCGCGGACGCGGTCTGGCGCAGGCGCTGCTGGTGGACGCCTTCGCCGTCGGCCGCGATCACGGCGGAGTCGTCGCCGAACTGAGCACCGACTCGCGAACCGGCGCGCTCGGCCTCTACCAGAAGGTGGGGATGGTGGTGACCTCGACCTGGGTCAACCGGGCTGTCGACCTGACCGCCGTGCCGTAGCCCGTCCGCTACCAGAGGTGGTGGACGGACTCGCGCACCCGGG
>JAEYUH010000112.1 GCA_023432725.1 Actinomycetes bacterium
CAGGGCGTCCCGTTCGCCCGTGAGTACGGCGGCCTGCTCGACACCCGCTCCTTCGGCGGCGTCCAGGTGCAGCGGACGTTCTACGCCCGCGGCCAGACCGGCCAGCAGCTGCTGATCGGCGCCTACCAGGCGCTCGAGCGCCAGATCGCCGCCGGCACCGTCGCGATGTACAACCGGCACGAGATGCTCGAGCTGATCATCGTCGACGGCAAGGCCCGCGGCATCATCACCCGCAACATGGTGACCGGCGAGATCGAGAGCCACTTCGCCGATGCCGTCGTCCTGGCGACCGGCGGTTACGGCAACGTGTTCTTCCTGTCGACCAACGCGATGGGCTGCAACGTCACCGCGAACTGGCGGGCGCACCGCAAGGGCGCCTACTTCGGCAACCCGTGCTACACGCAGATCCACCCGACCTGCATCCCCGTGCACGGCTCCAACCAGTCCAAGCTGACCCTGATGTCGGAGTCACTGCGCAATGACGGCCGGATCTGGGTGCCCAAGCGGGCCGAGGACTGCGACAAGGACCCGCGCGAGATCGCCGAGGAGGACCGCGACTACTACCTGGAGCGGATCTACCCGGCCTTCGGCAACCTCGTGCCGCGTGACATCGCCTCCCGCCAGGCCAAGAACATGTGCGACGAGGGCCGCGGCGTCGGCCCGCAGGTCACCGAGTTCGACTCCGACGGAAACGAGCGCAAGGTGCGTCGGGGTGTCTACCTCGACTTCTCCGATGCGATCTCGCGGCTCGGCAAGGACGGCGTCGCCGCTCGCTACGGCAACCTGTTCGACATGTACGCCCAGATCACCGGCGAGAACCCGTACGAGACCCCGATGCGGATCTACCCCGCGGTGCACTACACCATGGGTGGGTTGTGGGTGGACTACGACCTGTCGAGCAACATCCCCGGGCTGTACGTGACCGGTGAGGCCAACTTCTCCGATCACGGCGCGAACCGCCTCGGCGCGTCCGCCCTGATGCAGGGCCTGGCCGACGGCTACTTCGTGCTTCCCAACACGATCAACGACTACCTTGCGGCGGGCCCGTTCCCGAAGGTCGACGCCACCCACCCGGCGGCGGTCGAGGCCCTGGAGTCGGTGACGAGCCGGATCGACACCCTGCTGGCGATCAAGGGCTCGCGCACTGTCGACTCCTTCCACAAGGAACTCGGCCAGATCATGTGGGAGTACTGCGGGATGTACCGCACCGAGGCGGGCCTGATCAAGGCGATCGGCCTGATCCGGGCGCTGCGGGACGAGTTCTGGCGCGATGTGAAGGTCACCGGCGTGAACGAGGATCTCAACCAGACCCTCGAGCGGGCCGGCCGGGTCGCGGACTTCTTCGAGCTCGGCGAACTGATGTGCGTCGACGCCCTGCACCGGCGCGAATCCTGCGGCGGTCACTTCCGGGCCGAGAGCCAGACCCCTGACGGCGAGGCGCTGCGCAACGACGACGACTTCCTCTACGTCGCGGCGTGGGAGTTCGGCGGCACCGGCCAGAAGCCGGTCCTGCACAAGGAGCCTCTGGAGTACGAGTACATCGAGCTGAAGCAACGGAGTTACAAGTGAACGTCACCCTGCGCGTATGGCGCCAAGCGAACGCCCAGGCAGAGGGGCGGATGGTCACCTACCAGGTCACCGACGTGTCCCCGGACATGTCCTTCCTCGAGATGCTCGACCTGCTCAACGAGGACCTCACCGTCAAGGGTGAGGAGCCGGTGGCCTTCGACCACGACTGCCGTGAGGGCATCTGTGGAATGTGCGGCGTCGTGATCAACGGCACCGCGCATGGCCGGGGCGATTCCCCGGTGCCCACCACCACCTGCCAGCTGCACATGCGTTCGTTCGCCGATGGCGCCACCATCGACGTCGAGCCGTGGCGGGCCGGTCCGTTCCCCGTCCTGAAGGACCTGGTCGTCGACCGGACCGCCTTCGACCGGATCATCCAGGCCGGTGGCTTCATCTCGGTGAACACCGGGTCGGCCCCGGACGCCCACGCGGCTCCGGTGTCGAAGCTGAAGGCCGACCGGGGCTTCGACGCCGCCACCTGCATCGGCTGTGGCGCCTGCGTGGCAGCCTGCCCGAACTCGTCGGCGATGCTGTTCACCGGCGCCAAGATCACCCACCTGGCGATGCTCCCGCAGGGGCAGCCGGAGCGGTACACCCGGGTGAAGGCGATGGTGGGGGCGCACGATGCCGAGGGCTTCGGCAACTGCACCAACATCGGCGAGTGCTCGGCGGTCTGCCCCAAGGAGATCCCGCTGGACGTGATCAGCCAGCTGAACCGCGACCTGATGGCGTCGCTGTTCAAGAAGGACGGAAAGTAGGAGCAGCACGAGCAGCCACAGCTGACCCGAAGGGCCCCGGAGCGATCCGGGGCCCTTCGTGGTCGGGGCAGTGATCGCTAGGGTGAGCGCCGTCGGCAGTAGAGGAGGTGCGCATGTCCTACGAGCGGCTGCGGGCGGCGGACGTCCACGCCACGGCGGAGCGGCTCGTGGCGCGGATCGGTGCGCGCTTCCCGTCCCGCAACCTTCGAACCGTGGCGGAACGGCTGGCCGCGGTGGCCGCTGAGGTGGAGCAGGCGACCCGCCCCCCGCGCTGGCGGGGGCCGCTGCGGGTGGCCAGCCTCGTCGTGATCGCGGCGCTGGTGATCGTGACGGTGGCCTCGCTGGTGGCGCTGCTCGGCGAACTGCTCGGCACCGGCTCGACGCTCACCTGGCTGCAGGCGGTCGAGACCGGCGTCAACGACATCGTCTTCGTCGGGATCGCCGTCGCCTTCCTGTGGCTGCTGCCGGCCCATCTGGAGCGGCGCCGGGTGCTCGGCGAACTGCACCGGCTCCGCTCCCTCGCGCACGTCATCGACATGCACCAGCTCACCAAGGACCCCGAACGGTTCTCGGCGGCGTTCCGCCCGACAGCGCAGACCGTGGACGTGCAGATGACCCCGATCGAGATGGCCACCTACCTCGATTACTGCTCGGAACTGCTGTCGCTGGTCGCCAAGACCGCTGCGCTGTACGCCGAGCGGACCACTGACCCTGCGGTGCTGGCGATCATCTCCGACATCGAGAACCTGACCAACGGGATGTCCCGCAAGATCTGGCAGAAGCTGGCCCTGCTTCCCCGTCCGGCTGACCAGGTGGGCCACCCCCGCACCGACGCGTGACGGCGGCCTGCCGGGTGGGCGCGCGGATTAGGGCCGCCGGTGCCCGGTGTGGCAAACTTGGAGATCGCGTGCCGTGTGTCGCCCCTGCCACAGGGGGAAGGCGTCCCGGCCGGCAACCTGAACAA
>JAEYUH010000146.1 GCA_023432725.1 Actinomycetes bacterium
GGCCCCGGCCCCGGCCTCAACCCTGAACCCGTACTTGAGGTACACGCCGAGCGCCCCGCACGGTGCTTGGAGATCGGTTGTGCGGTCTCATAGCCTCGACACGCCGAGATGGGTGTTGCCCTTCCCACAGACTCGTCTGCAATCCCGCAACGGCACCTGAGTTTGGACCAGAAGGTGGGTATTCCGGTGGCGAGTGCATCGCAGAACTATCTTGCGATCATCAAGGTCGTGGGGGTCGGCGGTGGTGGCGTCAACGCCGTCAACCGCATGATCGAGTCGGGCCTGCGGGGTGTCGAGTTCATTGCCGTGAACACCGACGCGCAGGCTCTTTTGATGAGTGACGCCGACGTCAAGCTCGACATCGGACGCGACCTCACCCGTGGTCTGGGAGCCGGCGCCGACCCTGCGAAGGGACGCCAGGCCGCAGACGATCACGCCGACGAGATCGAAGAGGTGCTCAAGGGCGCCGACATGGTCTTCGTCACCGCCGGTGAGGGCGGCGGCACCGGCACCGGTGGCGCCCCTGTCGTGGCCCGGGTAGCCCGATCCCTCGGTGCGCTGACCATCGGCGTGGTGACAAGGCCCTTCTCCTTCGAGGGGAAACGGCGCGCCACCCAGGCCGAGGACGGCATCGCTGCGCTGCGCGAAGAGGTCGACACCCTCATCGTCATCCCCAACGACAAGCTGCTGGAGCTGACCGACCACCACGTCGCGATCCTCGACGCCTTCCGGCAGGCCGACCAGGTGCTCATGCAGGGCGTCTCCGGCATCACCGACCTGATCACCACGCCCGGCCTGATCAACCTCGACTTCGCCGACGTGAAGGCGATCATGCAGAACGCCGGCTCGGCGTTGATGGGCATCGGCTCCGCCCGCGGCGAGGACCGCGCACGGGCGGCCGCCGAGATGGCCGTCTCGTCGCCGCTGCTCGAGGCGAGCATCGACGGGGCCCACGGGGTGCTGCTGTCGATCGCCGGCGGCTCCGACCTCGGCCTGTTCGAGGTCTCCGCCGCCGCCCAGCTGATCGAGCAGGCGGCCCACGAGGACGCCAACATCATCTTCGGCACCGTGATCGACGACTCGCTCGGCGACGAGGTGCGGGTGACCGTCATTGCGGCGGGCTTCGACGGCGGCGCGCCGCCCAAGGCGAGGCCGCGTCCGGCAGTGGTGCGCAGCCCCGAACCCGTGGCCGCCGCACCCCGTCCTGCCCCCGCCGAGGCCGAGCCGGAGGCCGCAGCACCCCGTCCCGCCCCCGCCGCGCCGCCCGCGGAGGCCTGGCAGGCGGGACCTGACGACGATCTGGACGTCCCCGACTTCCTGAAGTAGGCGGGTGTTCGCGTTCCGCAACGATCCCGGCGCCGACGGCGCCGGGATCGCGTTCTGCGACGCGGTGGGCCCCGCCGGGCCGTTGGACCTGGCCGACAGGGCGGGCCGCGACGCGCCCGACTGGCGGCTCGTGGAGGACGGCCTCGGCGTCCGCGTGCTGCACCCCCGGCAGGTGCACGGCGCCGCCGTGCTCGTGGTGGACGCCGGGACCGACGCGGCCTCCTGCGCCACCACCGAGGCCGATGCGCTGGTCACCACCAGCCGCGGGCTGGGGGTCGCCGTCCGGGTGGCCGACTGCCTGCCGGTGCTGCTGGCCGATCCGGAGGCCGGGGTCGTCGCTGCCGCGCATGCCGGTCGGGTGGGACTCGCCGCCGGCGTGCTGCCCGCCACCCTTGCCGCGATGGCCTCGCTGGGCGCAGGCCGGGTCACGGCCTGGATCGGCCCCCACATCTGTGGGAGGTGCTACGAGGTGCCGGCAGCGATGCGCGCCGAGTTGGCAGCAGGTCTGCCGGGCGCGTGGTCGACGACTGGCTGGGGAACTCCTGCGCTCGACCTCGGCGAGGCTGCGGCCCGCCAGCTGAGCGACGCCGGGTGCCGTGTTGTCCGGGCAGACCCCTGCACCCGCGAGACAGCCACGCTGCACTCCTACCGGCGCGACGGGGCGGCGGCCGGCCGGCAGGCCGGGATCGTCTGGCTGCCCGCCTGATGCAGCGTGTCGTCCACAGTGGCCTGCCGCCACGGGGGTTAGCCTTTTCCCCAGAGTCTGTGACGAGGGGCGTGAGATGGCTGACCGGTTGAAGAAGGCAGCGGTGTGGCTGGGTCTGGTATCGGACCACGACTACACCGAGGCCGACCAGGGCATCGAGGACATCACCGAGGAGGTGACCCCCCGCGGCTCTGCCGTCCCCGCCACGGTGACCGAGCTCGAGAGCCGTCGCCCCGTCCAGCCCACCCCGAAGGTGGCGGACCTGAGCCGGATCATCACCGTCCATCCGCGCACCTACAACGAGGCGCGCACCATCGGTGAGAGCTTCCGTGACGGCATCCCCGTCATCATGAACCTCTCCGACATGGAGGACGCCGACGCCAAGCGGCTGGTCGACTTCGCCGCAGGCCTGATCTTTGGCCTGCATGGCAGGATCGAACGCATCACCAGCAAGGTGTTCCTGTTGTCACCGCAGAACGTCAACGTGGCTGCGGAGGACAAGGAGCGGATAGCGGGTGGTTTCTTCAACCAGTCGTGAGCAGGAGGAGGCCCGGGAGGCATGGGGACGGTTCTGGGCTTCGTGATCTGGCTCTATCTGATGGTTCTCACGGTGCGCGCCGTGCTCTCGGTGGTTCCGCTGCTGATCCGGGACTGGCAGCCCCGTGGCTGGGTGTTGGTGGTCGCCGAACTCGTCTACACGCTCACCGATCCACCGCTGCGCTGGCTGCGCCGGGTGCTCCCGCCGGTCCGGGTCGGCGGGGTGCAGTGGGACCTGGGTTTCCTCGTCCTGTTCCTCGTGCTCTCGATGGTGATGCGGGTTGTGCCCGCGGTGTTGTAGCAAGCTCCGAACCCGTACTTGAGAGTCGGGGCGTGGACCCTGAGAACTTCTTGGACTGCTGGACAGCCCTGCACTAGCCTGAAAGCCGAATCGCCCGCCGGCCACCGGTCGACGCGACAGCAACGATCATGAGGTGCACGATGACCCTGACCCTCGAGCAGGTCCGACAGACCCGCTTCCACCTGGCTCGCCGCAACGGCTACGAGCCTGTCGACGTCGACAACTTCGTCGACAAGGTCGAGGCGAC
>JAEYUH010000158.1 GCA_023432725.1 Actinomycetes bacterium
GAGGTGGACAGCCGGCCGCCGTGGTCGAAGATGTCGGACGAGCCGCACAGCCGGGTCGCGAGTTCCTGGACGCCGGTGGTGGCGCCCCGCCAGAAGTCGCGGGTGTAGCCGCGGAACCTGTCGTTCCACTCCGACCAGCGCGGCCCCCAGCGGCCCACCTGGTAGCCGTAGGGGCCGAGGTCCCAGGGCTCCGAGATCATGATCGTGTTGGCCAGCACCGGGTCTTCGGCGACCTGGCGCTTGAAGGGGTGGTTCTGGTCGACGTGGTGGCGGGAGTCGCGGATCAGCGTGGTGTGCAGGTCGAACCTGAACCCGTCCACCCCCATCTCGCTGACCCAGTACCGCAGCGAGTCCATCACCATCCGCAGGGTTGCCGGGTGGGAGGTGTCGAGCGCGTTGCCGCAGCCGGTGACGTCGTAGTCGTTGCGGCGGTCCTCGGTGAGCCGGTAGTAGGCGCTGTGGTCGATGCCGCGCCAGCTCAGCGTCGGGCCCTCGTGCCCGCCCTCGCAGGTGTGGTTGTAGACCACGTCGAGAATGACGGCGATCCCGGCCTTGTGGAACTCGCCGACCATGTGCTTGAACTCGCCGACCTGCTCGCCGATGGTTCCGTAGGCCGAGTAGGCGGCGTGCGGGGCGAAGAAGCCGAGTGTGTTGTAGCCCCAGTAGTTGCGCAGCCCGCGTCCCACCACGAACGGCTCGGACGCGAAGTGGTGCAGGGGCAGGAACTCGACGGCGTTGACCCCCAGTTCGAGCAGGTGCTCGATCACCGCCGGGTAGGCCATCCCGGCGTAGCTGCCACGCAGGTGCTCGGGGACGGCGGGGTGCTGCCGGGTGAAGCCCTTCAGGTGGGTCTCGTAGACGACAAGGTCGGTGAGCGGGATCGGGCGGGCCAGCGGTTCGGGCGCCGGACTGGGAGCCACCACGACGCTGAGCGGCACCGCCAGGTAGGAGTCCTGGGGGTCGGGCTGGAAGTTCGACTCGGGGGTGTGGTCGAAGATCGGACCGGCGTAGTCGACACCGCCGGTGATGGCACGGGCGTAGGGGTCGACCAGCAGTTTGGCGGGATTGAACCGCCGGCCAGTTCCGGGATCCCACTCGCCATGCACCCGGTAGCCGTACAACTGACCGTGCCCGACCCCCGGCACGAAGGTGGACCAGGTGCCGTCGGTGCCCAGTTCGAGGTCGACATTGTGCTGCTCCCGCATCGGGCTGAGCAGCGCGAGCTCGACCCGGGTGGCGCGCGGCGCCCACAGGGCGAAGCGCGTCCCGTCCGGTTGGACGTGTGCTCCAAGCGCGGTCGTCTCGGCCGGTGCCTGCAGCACGGGGAACTTCATGAAGGGCCTTTGCAGTTACGGTGGTGACCAGCGCTGTTAGCGCTCTCAGAACTCCAACCTTAGGGGAGAAGCGCAAGATCATGACGCGATCGTCCCGGCGGTTCCTCGACCACGCTGCGGGCAGCCCGCTGGTCGGGCCTGCCCTCGCCGCGATGGCCGAGGTGTGGGAACTGGCCGGGAACCCGTCCTCGCTGCACTCCTCGGGGCGCGCGCTGCGACGCCACCTCGAGCAGGCCAGGGAGGCGGTGGCAGCCGACCTGGGCGCCCATCCCACCGAGGTGGTCTTCTGCTCGGGCGGGACTGAGGCCAACAACCTCGCGCTGCTCGGCGCCGCCGGTGCCACCGGCGAGGTGCTCGTCTCGGCGGTCGAGCACCCCTCGATCAGCGAGGCCCACCGGCTGCTGGGCGACCGCGTGGGTGTGCTGCAGGTCGACCCCGAGGGGCGGGTCGATCCCGCCGCCGTCGGCCCAGCCATCGGCCCGGCGACCCGCCTGGTCTCGGTGATGTGGGTGAACAACGAGACCGGGGCGGTCCAGCCCGTGGCACAGGTGGCAGCCGTGGCCCGCGCCGCCGGGGTGTGGTGCCACAGCGACGCCGTCCAGGCCGCCGGCCACCTGCCGGTGGACTTCGCCGGCTCGGGCCTCGACCTGCTCAGCGTCTCCGGCCACAAGGTCGGCGGGCCGGTGGGGATCGGCGCCCTCCTGGTGCGCCGCGGGGTGACGCTGGCCCCGTCCGGAGTGGGGGGTGGCCAGGAGGCACGCCTGCGTTCCGGCACGGTGCCGACCGCCCTCGCGGTGGGGTTCGCGGCCGCGCTGCACGACGCCGTCGCGCGGCTCGACGCCGAGGCTGCCCGGCTGGCCGGCCTGGCTGAGTTGCTCACCGCGGGGCTGGCGGCGATCCCCGGTGCCCGGCTGAACACGACCCCGCCCGCCTCGCCGGCCATCGTCAACGTGACGATCCCGGGCACCAGGGCCGACGACCTGCTGCTGATGCTGGACGCCGAGGGGATCGACTGCTCCACCGGCTCGGCCTGCACGGCAGGGGTGCACCAGCCCAGCGAGGTGTTGCTGGCGATGGGTCGCAGCCTGGCCGACGCCTCGGCCAGCCTTCGCTTCTCCTTCGGCCCGCAGACCACCACCGACGACATCGACGCCGTGCTGGCCGTCCTGCCGGG
>JAEYUH010000143.1 GCA_023432725.1 Actinomycetes bacterium
TCGGACTGCAGTTCCCTGATGGTGCGCATGATCGTCTGGGTCATGATCGGTGACAGCCCCATCGAGGGCTCGTCCAGCATCAGCAGCTTGGGGCGGCTCATCATGGCGCGCCCGATCGCCAGCATCTGCTGCTCGCCCCCGGAGAACAGGCCCGCGGGCTGGTGCCGACGCTCCCCCAGCACATGGAACAGGTCGTACACCCTCTCCATGTCGGCCTTGATCCCCGCGGCGTCCCTGCGGGAGTACGAGCCGAGCTTGAGGTTGTCCTCCACCGACATCCTGCGGAACAGCCGCCGGCCTTCGGGTGAGTGCGCGATCCCCCGCTCGACCACCTGGTGGGCGGGCAGGGTGTCGATCCGGCTGCCCTCGAACCAGACCTCGCCCGCGGCGGGCTTGAGCAGTGCCGAGATGGTGCGCAGGGTGGTCGACTTGCCGGCCCCGTTGGTGCCCAGCAGGGTGACGATCTCGCCCTTCTCGACGGTGAACGAGATCCCCTTCACCGCTGTCACCCGACCGTAGGAGACGACCAGGTCCTTGATCTCAAGCATCGCTGCCCTCCCCGTCGTCGACCAGTTCCGGTGAGCCGAGGTAGGCCTCGATCACGCGCGGGTCGGTCTGCACCTGCGTGGCGCTGCCCTCGATGAGCACCTGCCCGCGGACCAGGCAGCACACCCTGTCGCACAGGTTGAAGATGAACTTCATGTCGTGCTCGATGACCAGGATCGCCATGCCGAGGTCACGGATCCGGAAGATCAGGTCCTCGGCCTGCCGGGTCTCCTGCGGGTTCATGCCGGCGGTGGGTTCGTCCAGTAGCAGCAGCTTCGGCTCGGTGGCCAGCGCACGGGCGATCTCGAGCCGCCGCTGGTCGCCGTAGGACAGGTTGCGCGACAGGCTGTCCCCCGCCGAGCCCAGCCCGACGAACTCCAGCAGGTCCCTGGCCTTCTCGGTGGACTCCACCTCCTCGTGGCGGTGCCGCGGCAGCCGCAGGACGGCGTCCACCGCGTTCGCCTTCGTCCGGGTGTACATGCCCACCATGACGTTCTCGAGCGCTGTCATGTTGTGGAACAGCCGGATGTTCTGGAAGGTGCGCGCCATGCCGGCCCGCACGACGTGGCGCGACCGCGGCGGCAACGGCGCCCCGTCGAACCACACCGCGCCCGCACTGGGGCGGTAGAGGCCGGTGAGGCAGTTGAAGAAGGTGGTCTTGCCGGCCCCGTTCGGCCCGATCAGGCCGACGATCTCCCCGGTGTGCACCTGCAGGCTGACATCGCTGACCGCCTTGAGACCCCCGAACTGCATGGTGACGTCGCGGGCGTCCAGCAGCAGGCTGCTGGCCGGCTCGGCGGCGCCGACCGGATCAGGCATCGCCATCACGCGTCTCCCTTCGGATCGGGGTTGTAGTGGGCCTGATGCAGGATCAGTTCCTCCTCGATCTCCTCCGCCAGTTCCTCGTCGTCGGCGTGGAACTCCAGCTGGCGGCGCTCGTCGGCGATGATGCCCTCGGGCCGGAACTGCATCATGAACACCATCAGCAGGCCGAACAGCAGCAGCCGGTAGTCGGAGAAGAAGCGCAGCTTCTCCGGCAGCACCTTCAAGATGGTGGCGCCGATCAGGACGCCCATCACGGTGCCCATGCCGCCCAGCACCACCGCTGCCACGAGGAAGGCCGACTCGAGGAAGACGTACTGCTCGGGCACCACAGAGGTGTCCATGTGGGCCTTCACGGTGCCTGCCACGCCCGCCAGGAAGGCGCCGCCGGCAAAAGCCAGCAGCTTCAGCGCGAAGGTGTTGACCCCCATCGCCTCGGCGGCGAGTTCATCCTCGCGGATGGCCACCCAGCCTCGTCCGATCCGGGACCGGTTGAGGTTGGTGAAGACCAGGATGATGAACGCCAGCACCAGCAGCATCAGCCAGAAGTAGTTGGCGAACCTGCCGGTCTCGATACCGAAGAAGTGCTGTGGCTGGCCGAAGTCGAAGCCGAAGAAGTTCAGGTTCGGGATCCCCGGGATGCCGTTGGGCCCGTTGGTCAGGTCGGGGCCGTCGTTGCCGTCCAGGTTGCGCATCGCCAGCCGGAAGATCTCGCCGAAGGCGAGCGTGACGATGGCGAGGTAGTCGCCGGAGACCCGCAGTGTCGGCGAGCCGATCAGCAGGCCCAGCAGGGCCGCCACGGTGCCCGCGATCAGCACCGTGACGATGAACGGCGGGCTCCAGTTGATGGTGGAGAAGGCCGACTCCGACAGCATCGCGGCGGTGAACGCGCCGGCGCCGAGGAAGGCGATGTAGCCGAGGTCGAGCAGGCCGACCAGACCGATCACGATGTTGAGGCCGAGCGCGGTCGCGGCGAACACCAGCACCTGCGCGGCGATCGACATGTTGGCGTCCGAGCCGCCCTGGGTGAAGGGGAAGGCGAAGGCGGCGACGAAGGCCGAGAACACCAGCACCCGCTTGTTCAGCGAGACGGCCGTCGCGTACCAGCCGAAGACCCCCCACTCCTTGAGGGTGAGGACGATGACGACGATCAGCGCGACGAAGAGGAAGAACTCTCCGGCGCCCTCCAGCGACAGCATGTACACCGCTGCGAACAGGATGGCGGCCAGGCCGACGGCGATGGCCAGCACCTGCGCCCACTGCGGTGTTCGGACCCGGCCGAGGCTCGGCTCCGGCGACTCGGGCAGCACGAGGCTCGCCAGCGCGGCGACCGCAGCGCCGGCCAGCGCCAGCCACACGCCCGGTTCGGTGTTCACCAGCCCGCCGGACTCGAGCGCGATCGCGGCGACGGCCAGCACCGCAGCAGCCGCGGTGCCGATGGCTGCGGTGCGGGCGGCGCTGTTCCAGGCCACCACCCGGGCCCACCGCTTGAGCCGGGCCCTGCCCAGCAGCGGCACAAGGAACAGGGCCGCTCCGACCAGGCCGAGAGCCAGGAAGTGCCACTGCAGCGGCGAGGGCGCAGCCCAGTAGGTCATGTCGTCGAGCGCCTGCCGGCGGTACGCCCAGGGCAGGAACACCGATACTGCGACCAGCAGCAGGCCGGCCGCACCGGAGATCCGGGCGGGCAGCTGCAACTGCTGGAGCCGCTGGTCGGACAACGGGAGCTTGATCATGCCCGATCCACCACCCTCGCACCGAGCAGGCCCTGGGGACGGAAGACCAGCACAAGGATCAGCAGGACGAAGGCCCAGACGTCCTTCCAGGCCGAGCCGCCGAACTGGCC
>JAEYUH010000250.1 GCA_023432725.1 Actinomycetes bacterium
CACGCCAGCCCCGGCATGTATGCCCGCGCCTTCCTCGAGGGCCGGCTCGACGAGCACGACCTGAACGGCTTCCGGCAGGAGAAGAGCCACCTCGTGGACGGCAGGGTGCGCGCCCTGCCCTCCTACCCCCACCCGCGGCAGATGCCCGGCTTCTGGGAGTTCCCGACCGTGTCGATGGGCCTCGGCCCGATCGCTGCCATCTACCAGGCGCAGTTCAACAAGTACCTGCACAACCGCGGCATCAAGGACACCTCCGACCAGCGGGTCTGGGCCTTCCTCGGCGATGGCGAGATGGACGAGGTGGAGAGCCGCGGTGCGCTGCAGCTGCCCGCCTACGAGCAGCTCGACAACCTGACCTTCGTCGTCAACTGCAACCTGCAGCGCCTCGACGGCCCGGTCCGCGGCAACGGCAAGATCATGCAGGAGCTGGAGAGCTTCTTCCGCGGTGCGGGCTGGAACGTCATCAAGGTCGTCTGGGGCCGCGGCTGGGATCCGCTGCTGGCCGCCGACCGTGACGGCGCCCTGCTGAACGTGATGAACACCACCACCGACGGTGACTACCAGACCTTCAAGGCCAACGACGGCGGCTACGTCCGCAAGCACTTCTTCGGCCGCGACCCGCGGACCGCGAAGATGGTCGAGGACTGGTCGGACGAGCGGATCTGGGCCCTCACCCGCGGCGGTCACGACTACCACAAGGTGTACGCGGCCTACGACGCGGCGACCAAGTTCACCGGCGCGCCGACCGTCATCCTCGCCCACACCATCAAGGGCTACTTCCTCGGCTCGCACTTCGCCGGCCGCAACGCCACCCACCAGATGAAGAAGCTCGCGCTGGACGACCTCAAGCAGTTCCGCGACCGGCTCGACATGCCGATCACCGACGCGGTGCTGGAGGAGAACCCGTACCAGCCGCCGTACGTCAACCCCGGCGCCACCGATGAGCGCATCCAGTACGTCCTCGACCGCCGCAAGGTGCTGGGCGGTCCGGTGCCGGAGCGACGCAACGCCCCCAAGCCGCTGAAGCTGCCCGACAGCAAGGCCTACGACATCGCCCGGAAGGGATCCGGCAACCAGCCGGTCGCCACCACGATGGCCTGGGTGCGGCTGCTCAAGGACCTGATGCGCGACAAGGAGTTCGCTCCGCACGTCGTGCCGATCATCCCCGACGAGGCCCGTACCTTCGGCATGGACTCGTTCTTCCCCACGATCAAGATCTACTCCCCGCACGGCCAGGCCTACACCCCGGTCGACCACGAGCTGATGCTCGCCTACCGGGAGTCGACCCAGGGCCAGATCCTGCACACCGGCATCAACGAGGCAGGGTCGGTGGCCGCCTTCCAGGCGGTGGGTACGTCGTACGCCACCCACGGCGTCCACATGGTGCCGATCTACGTCTTCTACTCGATGTTCGGGTTCCAGCGGACCGCCGACGCGATCTGGGCGGCGGCCGACCAACTGGCCCGCGGCTTCATGATCGGCGCGACAGCCGGGCGCACCACGCTGACCGGCGAGGGCACCCAGCACATGGACGGCCACAGCCACATGATCTCGGCCACCAACCCGGCCGTCGTCTCCTGGGACCCGGCCTACGCCTACGAGATCGGCCACATCATGCAGGACGGCCTGCGGCGGATGTACGGCGACAACCCCGAGGACGTCATCTACTACATCACCGTCTACAACGAGCCGATGCTGCAGCCGGCCGAGCCGGACAACGTCGATGTCGAGGGCATCGTCAAGGGCATGTACCTGCTCAAGGAGGGCTCCTTCGAGGGTCTGAACCCTGACGCCCGCCGTGCCCAGCTGCTCGCGTCCGGCGTGGGTGTCGCCTGGGCCCTGGAGGCCCAGGAGCTGCTCAAGAAGGACTTCGGGGTGGTCGCCGACGTGTGGAGCGTCACCTCGTGGACGGAGCTGCGCCGCGACGGGCTGGCCGCCGACGAGCAGGCCTTCCTGCACCCCGACGAGCCGGCCCGGGTGCCGTGGGTGACCCAGAAGCTCGCCGATCGGCCCGGTCCGGTGGTGGCGGTGTCCGACTACATGCGCCAGGTGCAGGACCAGATCATCAACTGGGTGCCCGGCGACTTCGTCTCGCTCGGCGCCGACGGCTTCGGCTTCTCCGACACCAGGGCGGCTGCCCGCCGGTTCTTCCACATCGACGGACCGTCGATCGCGGTGCGGACCCTGCAGCAGCTGGCCAAGCGGGGAGAGGTCGATCCCGCCTGGCCCGGGAAGGCGGCCGAGCTGTACCGGCTCGACGACATCAGGGCCGGCAGTTCGGGTGCCGTCGGCGGCGACGCCTGAGTTCCTTGGTTGTGACCGCCCCGACTGGCTAGGCTTCGGGGTGAGATCGGCCAGCAAGAGGGAGGGTCAGGCGTGAGCACCGCGCCCGGTTCAGTCAACCGAGCCGTCGCCATGGGCCTTGCAGAGGGCGTGGCGGTACAGGAGATCGGCTGGGACTCCGACGTCGACGAGGAACTCCGCGACGATGTCATGGAGCTCACCGGTGAGGAGTTCGTCTACGAAGCCGTCGAAGCAGTGGACGTCGTCCTGCTGTGGTGGCGGGCCGAGGACGGTGACCTGGCCGACGGGCTGGTCGACGCTCTCACGGATCTCGCCGACAGCGGTGTGATCTGGCTGCTCACCCCCAAGGTGGGCCAGCCCGGGTACGTCGATCCGACCGACCTGGCTGAGGCGGCGCTCACGGCAGGGCTGTCGCTGGCCAATGCGGCGACCGTGTCGTCCCACTGGCAGGCGCACAAGCTCGTCCGACCACGGGGCATCAGGCGATGACCTCACCCGGCCGCGTCGTCGCCCAGCAACTGCTGGCGGTCGTCGCGGCCGGGGTACTCACCGGGTGCGCCGGGGTCTCAGGTCCGGTCAACGCGCCGGCTGAACTGCCACCGACAGCCACCCCCACGCCGCTGGCCAGTGCGACCCCGACGGCGGTCGAGGCCTCGCCCACCCCCACGCCCACGACGACCGGCTCGCCCGCCCCGGCGGCAGTCGAGGCGCCGCGGATCAAGGGAGTGCTGAACTTCCGGGACGTGGCGGGCTGGAAGACCTCGCTGGAGCTCTCCGACGGCGCGACCATGGCGCGCGGGGTGGTCTACCGCTCCGGCCGGCTCAAGGACCTGACCCAGGCCGACCGCAGGGCACTGGTCAAGGCCGGGATCACCGACATCGTCGACCTTCGGACCACTCAGGTCGCCCGGCGCAGTCCCGACCCGGCGATCAAGGGCGCCACGTACCGCCACGTCAACATCTTCGGGGTCTACTCCACCGGCAGCCCGCGCTACTCCAGCGCGGCCAAGGCGATCGCCGCCCGGAAGAAGATGAACAAGCAGTTCGTCACCGACGCCGGCCAGCGCAAGCGCACCGCGACCGTCCTGAGGGTGATCGCCAACGCGAAGGGCCCGGTCATCATCCATTGCTCGGAGGGCAAGGATCGCACCGGCTGGATCGCCGCCGTCCTGCAA
>JAEYUH010000296.1 GCA_023432725.1 Actinomycetes bacterium
GAGAAGCCGGCGATGCCGATCAGCCCGAAACTGAACACCAGCGCCAGCGGCCAGGCCAGGTTGATCAGGTCGGCCGGCTCCAGGGTGGCGAGCGGGCCGAACACCATGATCAGGATCGCCAGCATCATCAGGCCGAAGGCGTCGATCCCGGACAACACCGACGGCTTGAAGATCCCCAGCGTGCGTAGCGCGATGCCGAAGATCAGCGCCACGACGAAGGTGTTCAGGGTGCCGCCGGTCAGGTTGTTGATCCCGATGCTGAGCAGCACCACAACACCGACGCAGAACAGCGTGCCGGGGGTGGTGCGCAGGAACGCGGGCAACCGGCCCTCGCTGGCCTGGGCTTCCTCGACCTCGACCGGCGCCTGGATCAGCCCCGCGCGGAAGTCCCCCTTCAACCGGGTGGCCTCCCGGCGCAGCAGCAGCGAGGTCAGCGGGAACCCGAACAGGCCCTGAAGCGCGGCGATCAGGACGGGGAAGGCCGCCACCGTGGTCAGCCCGATGCCGAGCGCCGCCTCCTGGACGATGAGCACCGAGATGGTGCCCCCGGACAGGGCGCCGATGCCGGCGATCGCGTAGTCGCGTCCGGTCGAGATCAGGTTGCCGTAGTCGTCGACGCTGCGCGGACCGCCACCGAAGATCAGCGCCGCGATCAGCAGCAGGACGCCGATCCCGATCACCGTCGCGATGCCGATCAGCAGCGTCTTCCACTGCTTCTTGAAGTCGTCCAGGCTGATCATCGTTCCGAGGTGGACGATGATGAAGCCGACCACCACTCCGGCCAGGCCGAGCAGTGACGACGCCTGCAGCAGATCCTCGGGGAAGATCCCCGTCATGAAGCCGATCAGGAAGATGATCGAGGCCACGAACAGGCTCGACAACAGCGACTTCGTCTTCTTCGCCACCCAGTCACTGACCGTCCAGACCAGCATGACCACGACAAACGCCAACACCGGATTCATTGCGCTCCCCCTCCTGTTCGACTACATCCCGACATCATGATTGGCCGGGCCGCCCCGCGGCAGCACCGTCGGCGACCACTCCCGCCTGCACACCCGGGTGCAGCCTGGATAGCAGCACCACGCCTGCGATCGCCACCGCGGCGAACGCCAGCATCAACAGCGCCGGGCCCCAGCTCAGGTTGACCCCCTCACCCAGCACCGCGATGCCGAAGAGGACGCCCGCCACCGGGCCCGCCGCGTTCAGCGTCCCCACCACGATCTCGGCGGGCCCGGACGCATAGGCCTGCTGGATCCACATCCCGGCCAGCACCATCCCGAGCAGGATGGAGCCCGCCAACAGCCAGAACACCGGCGAGCCGAGCCAGGGCCGGCTGGCCACGTAGTGGCCGATCGCCTTCACCACCCCGGACTCGGCGCCGTACACCACGGCTGCCGCCGCGGCCCACGCCAGGCAGCGCAGCGGCTCGGGGCCGCGGGCGCCGGCGAGCGCGAACAGGCCCGCGATCCCGAACCCGACCAGCGTGCCCGTCACCAGCCACCCGTCGTTCAGCACCGGGTACGGCGCCGCGTAGGTGATCGCCACCCAGGCGAACGCTGCGGTCCCGACCACGGTGAGCGCCGCCGCCCCCCACATCGCAGGGGTGATCGCGCGCCGGTGCACCCGCGCCGCGAGCAGGATCGTCCAGGGGACCGCCAGCACGCCGATCGGCTGCACCACGGTCACCGGTGCCAGCAGCAGCGCGACGATCTGGAGCCCGGCGCCGACGCCGGTGATCAGCAGCCCGCCCAGCCAGCGCGGGTTGCGGATCACCGTCAGCAACTGGGCGCCCGACAGCTTGGCGCCGGCGTTCGGGCCCGCGGTGTCGCCCACCGCGCTGTGCTGCACCACCGACGCCACGGCGAGGGCCACCGAGGCCAGGACGGTGAGCAGTACCGCCAGCGGAATGTTCTGGGTCACAGGCGTCCTCTCAGAACTGCCAGATCACGGGAACCCAGAGCACCGCCACTGCCAGGAACAGCAGCAGGAGCGGGAGTCCGGGTTTCCAGTACTCGGTGAACTTGTAGCCGCCGGGCTCCATCACCATGGTGTTGGCGGCGGTGGCGACAGGGGTGAGGAAGGATGCCGCCCCCGAAATGGTGAGCGCCATCAGGAAGGGGAGCACGGAGACCTGCATGTCGCCGGCCAGGACGACGGCGATCGGCGCCATGATCAGCACCGTCGCGGTGTTGGAGATCAACTGGCCGAGCACCATCGTGAGCACGCTCATCACCAGCAGCGCGACGGAGGGGGAGGAGTCGCCGATCAGGCGCAGCAGTGCGCCGGCGATCAGGTCGGCGGTGCCGGTGGAGATGAAGGCCGTCGACAGCGGGATCATCC
The DNA here is from genome assembly GCA_023432725.1 of Actinomycetes bacterium. GTDB lineage: Bacteria > Actinomycetota > Actinomycetes > Propionibacteriales > Propionibacteriaceae > Propionicimonas. Next base: position 2,341 of record JAEYUH010000296.1, read on the forward strand.
CCGCCACCAGCACCACGGTGGTCCAGGAGACCGCGCGGTAGGCCTGGGCGGGGGTCAGTACCCCGGTCAGCACGATCGTCAGCGCCGCGAGCAGTCCGGCGACAGCGGGAGGCACGAGGCCGGTGGCGAGCAGGATGACCATCGCGGCGATAGTCCCCATCGCGCGCTTCGCTCCGACGCCGAGCGGCACCGCCCGCCGCAGCCGCGCCGGATCGTCCACCACGAGCACCTCGGGACCAGCGGTGTGCGCCTGCAGGTGCTCCCAGGTGCCGCCGAGCAGCAGCGTGTCGCCGGGCTGGAGCCTGGCGTCGGTGCCCGTGAGCGCCTCCCCGCCGCGCTGCAGCCCCAGCACCACCAGGTCACCGCTGGGGGTGGTCATACCGGGGAAGAGGTGCATCCCGACCAGGGGCGAGCGAGGCGGCAGGACCACCTCGGTGACGCCCCGCCGGACGCCGACCAGGTCGGTGTCCTCCGGAAGGGTGTACTGCTCGCGCAGGGTGCGGGCCAGGCCGCTGACATCGGGCGACAGCACAGTGGGGGCACGGTCGGGCAGCAGCCGGTCACCGAACAGCGCCAGGATCGCGACAGTTCCGATCACCAGCGGCACGCCGGCCAGCCCGAACTCGAAGAAGCTGAACGGACGCGCGCCGGCGCCGACCGCCGCGTCGCTGACGATGATGTTCACCGGGGTGCCGGTCAGGGCGAGCATCGAACCGGCGTGGGCGGAGAAGGCCAGCGGGATCAGCATCCGGCTGGGCGCGATGCCGACCCGCACCGCCACGACCACGACGACAGGGATCAGGGCGGCCACCGCGCCGTTCACGCTGATCAGGGCGGTCAGCACCGCCACCAGCGCACAGATCACCACGAGCAGGGGCGTGCGCTTCTCGCCGCCCCTGGTGACCACCTGCTGGCCCGCCCAGGCGGTGACGCCGGTGGAGTCGAGCGCCTCCGACACCACGAACAGGGACGCGATGAACAGCACGGTCGGGTCGCCGAATCCGGCAAGGGACTGGTCGAGGGTGAGGATGCCGGTCGCCCACAGCGAGAGTGCGACACCGAGCGCGACGACACCCATCGGCACCCGGTTCGACATGAAGGCGATGACCGCGAGTCCGAGGATGGTCAGGACTACCGCCACCGGCTCCACGGCGACACACTAGCCCTATCGTGCGCCGCCCCGGCGCCCGCTCCAGCCGACACTCTCGGGAGGACTCAGCCGTGCCGTCAGCGGCCCCCATGCCGGGGCTCCGACGGGCTGAACGGTCCGCCGTCCCGAGGCTCCCGAGCCCAAGGAGGCCCGATGTCCCACACCCCGAGCAAGCTGATCCCCGACGGGTTCACCCCGCTCCCCGCCCTGCGCCGCCAGTGCCAGGTGCAGCCGGCCGACGAGTTCGCGTCCGACCTCGACGCGGTGGCCGTCCTGGTGGCCTCCGGAACCGACCTGTCCGGTGTCGTCGGGCTGGACGCCGACGCCTTGGCCGCGGCCGGGTTCGACGCCGAGCCCGGCAGCAGCCTCGTGGTCGCCCGCGCAGGCCACCCGCTGGTGCTGGTCGGCCTCGGGGCGTCGGACGAGGTGACCGCCGACAGGTTGCGTGACGCCGCCGCGGCGGCAGCCAGGGCGACAGCGAAGAAGGGTGGCCGGCTGGGGATCGAGGCGACGGGGCTCACCCTGCCCGCCGAGACCATCGGACGAGTGCTCACCGAGGGGGCCCTGCTGGCCCGCTACCGCTACACCGTGCTCAAGGCCGACGCCAAGGAGGTGCCGCTCGACGTGCTGCAGCTCAAGGTCGCCGGCGCGGACGCCGCCGAGCTGGGGCGGGGCGTCGAGCTCGCGAAGGTCAGCGTGCGCGCGGCGCTGGTGGCCCGCGACCTGGCCAACACCCCGCCCGGCCATCTCACCGCCACCGGCATGGCCGAGGCCGCCGCTGAACTCGGCTCCGAATTCGGGTTCGAGGTGGAGTCCTTCGGCAAGGACGAGCTGATCGCGATGGGCTGCGGCGGGATCCTCGGCGTGAACGCCGGCAGCGAGGAGGAGCCCCGGCTGATCGTGCTGCGCTACTCCCCCGCCGGCGAGGCCACCGGGCACCTCGGACTGGTCGGCAAGGGCATCATGTACGACTCCGGCGGGATCAGCCTCAAGCCGTCCGACCCGATGCACCTGCTGATGAAGATGGACATGGGCGGGGCGGCGGCCGTCCTCGGGGCGTTCACCGCGCTGCGCGACCTCGGCGTGGCAGCGAAGGTCACCGGCTGGCTGGTCTGCACCGACAACATGCCGTCCGGCTCGGCCTACAAGCTCGGCGACGTGCTCACCTGCCGCAACGGCAAGACCGTCGAGATCAAGAACACCGACGCCGAGGGCCGGATCGCCATGATGGACGGCCTCGCGCTGGCGGTCGAGGCCGGGGTCGACGCGATCGTCGACATCGCCACCCTGACCGGCGCCGCGCTGATGGCGCTGGGCACCTCGCGGGCCGCTGTGCTCGGCAACAACCAGGCGATCGTCGACCAGGTGATCGCGGCCTCAGCGGCCACCGACGAGCCGGTCTGGCAGTTCCCGCTGGAGCGCAAGTACCGCAAGCAGCTCGACTCGGCGGTCGCCGACATCTCCAACCTCGGCGGCCCGTACGCGGGCTCGATCACGGCGGCGCTGTTCCTCGACGAGTTCGTCGCCGGCACCCCGTGGGGCCATATCGACATCGCGGGCACCATGTCGTCCGAGTCCGACGACGCCTGGCGCTCGGCCGGGGCCACCGGCTTCGGGGCCCGGCTGCTCGCCCAGTTCGCGTCCGGGTTCGAGGTGGCGACTCCGTAGCTGCGACAGGTCAGCCGGCCAGCAGCGACTGGCCGCCGTCGATCCAGACCTCGGTGCCGGTGATGTGCGAGGCGGCGTCCGAGGCGAGGAAGGCCACCAGGTCGGCGACCTGCTGTGACGTGCCCGGGACCTTGCCGGTGAGCGGGATCTGCCCCTCGGGGTAGGTGGCGGGCCGGCCAATGGTGTCGAGGCCGCGCTGCTCGGTGTTCTGCCCGATCTCGGTGTCGATGCTGCCGGGGCAGATCACGTTCACCCGGATCTGCTCGGGCGCGAGCTCCACGGCCAGCATCTTGGCGAAGGCGACCTGCCCCGCCTTGCTGGTGGCGTACGCGGAGGCACCGGAGTTGCTGAACATCCGGGTGCCGTTTACCGACGACGTGACCACCACCGAGCCGCCGCCGGCCGCCCTCAGCAGCGGCAGGGCGTGCTTCACGGTGAGGAACGTGCCGGTCAGGTTGACCGACAGGGTCTGGTTCCAGTCCTCCACCGACAGCTCGCCCAGCGGGGCCCAGACGCCGTTGATGCCGGCGTTGGCAACCACCACGTCGAGCCTGTCCCAGCGCTGTCTCACCGTGTCGAACAGGGCCGCCACCGACTCGGGCTCAGCCAGTTCGGCGGCGAATGCGACGGCCTCGCCGCCGGCGGCGGTGATCGCGTCCACGGTCTCCTGGGCCTCGTCCTGGTCGTGACCGACGGCCGCGACCACCGCGCCCCGGGCGGCAAAGGTCTCGGCGCAGGCGCGTCCGATGCCCGAGCCGGCGCCGGTCACCAGCGCGATCCGTGGGTGAGGGCTTTGGTCGGTCATGGTGGCCTCCGTCAGGGTGGGTGACGAGCCGTTACCCGCCCGGCTGGACGCAGAACCTGAGCGCATCGCTAGACCGGGTTCTCCCACACCACGTCGTCGGGCTTGAGGTCGGGACGCCACCCGTTCCAGACCGGGTGCCGCAGCCGGCCCGCGTTGGTGGTCCCGGTGTAGAACACCTCGCCGACCAGGTCGGGCTCCACCCAGTGCGCGTCCCTGGCGTCCTCGCGCGGCACCTCGAGCATCGGGTTGTCGCGCCGGGCGAGCGGGTTGAGCAGCCGGGCCGCCTCGGCCAGGCCGCGGTCGGTGAAGCCGGAGCCCGCCCGTCCGACGTAGCGCAGGCCGTCCTTGACGGGGATGGCCAGCAGCAGCGACCCGACGCCGCCGGCCCGGTTGCCCTTCCCGGGCCGCCAGCCGCCGACCACCACCGACTGGGTGCGGCGGTGCTTGATCTTGAGCCACGTGCCGGCCCGTTGGCCCGGCTGGTAGGTCGACCCGAGCTTCTTGGCGACGACGCCCTCGAGTTCGAGGGACGCGCTGGTCTGCAGCGCCGCGTCGAGGTCGCCCTCGAAGGCCGGGGGCACCTGGACCCGGCCGCCCGGTCGGGCCCCGACCAGTTCCTCAAGCAGGCGGCGCCGCTCCTGGTACGGCTCATGCAGCAGCGGGCGCCCGTCCAGGTGCAGCAGGTCGAACAGCATGAGCTGGACGGGGTGGCGCTGGGCTGCGGTGGCGATGTCGGCAGCCCTGGTGAGGTTGATCCGGGGTTGCAGCAG
>JAEYUH010000015.1 GCA_023432725.1 Actinomycetes bacterium
GGGCGGCCAGCAGGTAGAGGCTCATCGGCGCGCCACCGGCGTTGGCCACCATCGTGGTGAACCCGGCCAGCCCGCCGTACCCGGCGGCCATTGCCCTGCCCTCGGTCGGCAGCGCCGAGCGCCGGAAGCCGAGGACCAGCAGCCCCAGCAGCAGGATGCCGATGGTGCGGCGCAGCACCAGGTCGCTGGTGAAGCTCAGGAACACCGCGCCCAGGGCGATCCCTGCCAGGACGGGCAGGATCAGCCGACCGATCAGCCGCCAGTCCACCGACCGGCGATAGATCCAGATCGCCACCAGGTCGCCGGTGAGCAGCAGGAGCAGCACGGCGCCGGTCGACTCCCTGGTGGGCATCACCATCGCGACGGTGGCGACGGCCACCATCCCCAGCCCGCCGATCGAGGTCTTCGAGATCCCTACCAGCAGCGCCGCGGCAGCCACCACCAGCCAGGCCGTCAGGGGCAGCCCGGCGATCTCCGCAGGGATCACCGCGGCACCGCGCACTCGGCCAACCGGCGGGCCAGGTCGCGCCGTCCTGCCCTGTCGACCCCGATCACCAACACCTCTGGCCCGGTCGGCGGCCGCTCCAGCGCGGCGGCGAGCTCGGCCAGATCGGCCACCCGGCGGGCCGGGACGCCCAGCGCCGCGGCGAGGGCCACCAGGTCGACCCCCGTCGGGGTGGCGAAGACCCGCTCGAAGGCCCCGGCGAACCGGTCCTCGCCGTACTCGAGGGTGGCGAAGATCGCGCCGCCGGCATCGTCGCCCACCACCACCCGCAACGGCGGACGGGGCTCGCCGGGCCCGATCGCCAGGGCGTTGGCGTCGTGGACGAAGGCGAGGTCGCCGCACAGCAGGGTGACCGGCGTGCCGGTCGCCAGCGCGATCCCTGCCGCGGTCGAGATCGTCCCGTCGATGCCGGAGAGCCCACGGTTGGCGTGAACCGGTACCGGCCGCTCGGCGACCGCCGCCAGGTCGGCGTCCCGGATCGCCATCGAGTTGCCGAGCGCCACCACGCCGTCGGCGGCGGCCAGCACGGTGGCCGCGAGGGCTGGGCCGCTGACGTGGTCGAGGCCCGCCAGCAGCTCGTCCACCCGGGCGCCGCACTCGGCGTCGGCAGCGCGCCACCGCTCCAGCCATTCGCTCGGCTGGGGCTCCAGGGCGACCGCCGCGGCAACGAGCGCAGTGTTGTGCCCCGGGTCGGGCAGGCCCGGCCCCTCGCCCACCACGACGAGTTCGACGTCGGGGCGGGTCAGCAGGCGGGTGACCGGGCGGGAGAGCGTGGGGTGGCCGTACAGCACCACCCGCTCGACCTGTGCGCCCAGCGCGGTGCCGAGCAGGAGCCTGCCGCAGCGCAGCGCGTTCGGCCCCGACCGCGCGTGGCTGGACGGCTCGGCGAGCAGCGGAAGCCCTGCGGCCTCGGCGAAGCCGCGGGCCGCTTCACCGTCGGCGGCGGAGGCGTCCCCGCACACCACGACGGTGCGGGGGCCTGAGGCCAGCACCGTCGCGGGTTCGGAAGGCGACCTCGCGCCCGGGGCCGCAGCCATGGCAGCGCGGGGAGTCACCACCGTGGGCTCAGCACCGTCGGGCGGTGGCACCAGCGGCTCGGGGAAGGCGAGGTTGAGCTGCGCCGGCCCCGGGTGACCGGTCTCGCGCCCCTCGGCGGCCGCCACGGCCGCCTGCACCTGGGGCGCCCACCCGGCGGGGTCGGCGGCGGCGTCCACCACCTGGGCGTGCCGGGCGAAGACCCCGAAGATGCCGGCCTGGTAGGTGGTCTGGTTGGCGCCCGTCCCCAGCTGGTCGGCCGGACGGTCGGCGCTCAGCACCAGCAGCGGCACCCGGGCGTGCGAGGCCTCCATCACCGCGGGCAGCAGGTTGCCGACGGCGGTGCCGGAGGTGGTGAGCACCGCCGCGCACCGGCCCGCTCCCTTGGCCAGCCCGAGGGCGAGGAAGCCGGCCGTCCGCTCGTCCACCCGGACATGGAGCCGGAGCCCGTCCGCGGCCGCCGCGGCCAGCGCCAGCGGGGCCGAACGCGACCCGGGGGCGAGCACCAGGTCGGTGAGCCCGGCCGCCACCAGTTCGGCGACCACCGCCTGCGCGCAGGCCCAGGACCGGCTCATCACAGGCTCCTCACGGGTTCGGGCAGGCTGAGCCAGCGCTGCCTCCACCACGCGGTGGTGTCCGGGTTCGCCTGCCAGCCGTCGGGGTCGCCCACCGCCACGTCACGGACGGCGATGCTGCCCTCGCGTGCCACCAGCGGATCCTCGGTGACGTCGCGGGTCAGCAGGGCGGCGGTGTTGAGGCCGCAGGCGTAGGGGAGTTCGGGAAGGCAGGCGGCCAGGGCCAACCCGGCCCGCAGCCCGACCGAGCTCTCCAGCGCCGAGGACACCACCACCGGCAGCCCGAGACGTTCGGCCAGTTCGAGGCAGCGACGCACCCCACCCAGCGGCTGCACCTTCAGCACGGCGATGTCGGCGGCCTCAAGCTCGGCGACCCGCTCCGGGTCACCACT
>JAEYUH010000048.1 GCA_023432725.1 Actinomycetes bacterium
CGCGAGGAGCGGCCAGGGGGGTGGTGAGAGCGATCTGAGGACTCACGCTAAACCCTTTGGGGCGACTGCTCAACGGCAGCTTCCACAGGGTCTGTGGATGGTCTGGGGACAACTCGCCGGACACGCCCGGGAGGGTGTGCACAACCTGCTGGTGCAGCTGTGGACAGTCGGGCAATTTCGCCGGAAAACCTGCTGTGACAAGCGCATACAGTGGAACAAGCGTGTGGACGAAGATTGAATACGAGGTTAACGCCGACTGAAGGGAGGCTGGCTTGACAACCGCAGCAGCCCCCGATATAGGAGCGGCGCCGGGAAGTTATGCACACCCTGTCCACAGCCGTCCTGGTGACAGGTGATACCCTAGGGGGGTATGCTGACAAGGGAGGAGAGAGATGACCACGGAACACGTGTCACACAGTGCACACCTTGACCACCCGACCCCGGCTCAGCACGGCTACAGCCAGACCCGACCAGACCACCTCAAGCGCCTCAAGCGCATCGAGGGACAGGCTCGCGGGCTGCAGCGAATGGTCAGCGAGGACGTCTACTGCATCGACATCCTCACCCAGGTCTCGGCGATGACCAAGGCGCTGGAGTCCTTTGCGCTCGTCCTGCTCGATGAGCACCTGCAGCACTGCGTGGCGGAAGCTGTCAGGGAGGGCGGCGAGGTCGCCGACGCCAAGCTCTCCGAGGCCTCCGCCGCGATCGGCCGGCTGGTCCGGTCCTGACCCACCACAACCCCACCGAGGAGAACCATGATCGACACCACCTACACCGTGACCGGGATGACCTGCGGGCACTGCGTCAGCGCCGTCAAGGAGGAGGTCCTCGCGATCCCCGGCGTGACCGGCGTCGACCTCGACCTGGGCGGCGCGCTGACCGTCCACAGTGAGGCCCCCGTCGACTTCGATCGGGTGGTCGAGGCAGTCTACGAGGCCGGCGACCAGTACAGCGTCGCCTGAGCGACGACCCCCCACCCCTTGGAGAACCCCAGCCCATGACCACCCAGCAGCGTGAGTCCGTCGAACTCGACATCACGGGGATGACCTGCGCCTCCTGTGCGGCGCGGATCGAGAAGAAGCTCAACAAGCTGGACGGGGTGCAGGCGAGCGTCAACTACGCCACCGAGAAGGCCAGGGTGCTGGTCCCGGCAGGGATCACCGTTGACGAGCTGATCGGGGTCGTGGAGAACACCGGCTACGGCGCCGCATTGCCGGTGCCGGACGCTCCGCCGGTCGACCACGCCGCGCGGCTGCGCCTGCGCGCGGTAGTGGCGGGCGTGCTCGCCGTCCCCGTCATCCTGCTCGCCATGGTCACCCCCTGGCAGTTCCCCGGCTGGCAGTGGGTCTCGCTGGCGTTGACGATCCCGGTCTACGCCTGGGCGGGCTGGCCCTTCCACCACTCGACCCTGGTCAACCTGCGACACGGTGCGACGACCATGGACACCCTGATCAGCCTCGGCACCACGGCGGCCTTCGGCTGGAGCCTGTACGCGCTGTTCTTCGGACGGGCGGGCGAGATCGGCTACACCCACGCCTTCGAGCTCCAGCTGATGCGGGGGCACGGCGCGGCGAACATCTACCTCGAGGCCGTCGTCGCCATCATCTTCTTCCTGCTGCTGGGGCGCTGGCTCGAAGCCAGGGCCAAGGCCAGGGCGGGCGAGGCGATCCGGACCCTGCTGCAGCTCGGAGCCACCCAGGCCACCGTGCTGGTCGACGGGGTGGAGACCCTGCTCCCGATCGACCGGCTCAGGGTCGGCGACGAGTTCGTGGTGCGGCCGGGGGAGAAGATCGCCACCGACGGCCAGGTGGTGAGCGGCTTCTCCGCCGTCGACAGGTCCCTGGTCACCGGGGAGTCGGTCCCGGTCGACGTCGCGGCGGGCGACGAGGTCACCGGCGCCACCCTGAACACGAACGGCCGGCTGGTGGTGCGGGCCACCCGGGTCGGCAAGGACACCCAGCTGGCGCACATCGCCAGGCTCGTCGAGGAGGCCCAGACCGGGAAGGCGCGGGTGCAGTGGCTCGCCGACCGGATCACCGGCGTCTTCGTCCCGGTGGTCCTCGGCCTGGCGGTGCTGGTGCTGGTCGGCTGGCTGTTGGCCGGCGCGGGCCTCGCCTTCGCCGCCTCGGCGGCGGTCGCCGTCCTGATCATCGCCTGCCCCTGTGCGCTCGGTCTCGCCACCCCCACCGCGCTGCTCGCCGGCACCGGCCGCGGTGCCCAGCTCGGCATCGTGATCCGCGGCGCCGAGGCGCTGGAGCGCACCCGTGAGGTGGACACCATCGTGCTGGACAAGACCGGGACGGTGACCACCGGCGTGATGGCGGTGGTCGGCGTCCAGACGGTGGCCGGCACTACCGAGGCCGAGCTGCTGCGACTGGCCGGTGCAGCCGAAGCCGGCTCCGAGCACCCGATCGCACGCGCCATCGCGGCCCACGCCGCCTCCGACGCCGTGCTGGAGACCCTTTCCAACGAGCCCGGTCAGGGCGTGGTGGCCCGGGTGGACGGCCGCGAGGTGCGGGTCGGGAAGCCGGGCTGGGTGACCGCGACGAATCTGCCCCCAGTTGGGGCGGGCGAGGCCGGATCCGGCGAGCTGCCCGATCTGGAGGCAGAGTTGTCCGCCCGCGCGGGCACCACGCTGGTCGCGGTGGCCTGGGACGGACGGCTGCGCGGCCTGATCGAGGTCGCCGACACGGTCAAGCCCGGGGCGGCCGAGGCGGTCGCCCAGTTCCGGGCGCTCGGGCTGGCTCCGGTGCTGTTGACCGGCGACAACCGGGCCACGGCGGACGCCGTCGCGGCCGAGGTCGGGGTGACCGAGGTGATCGCCGAGGTGCTGCCCGCGGACAAGGTCCAGACCATCAAGGACCTCCAGGCCGCAGGCCGCAGGGTGGCGATGGTCGGCGACGGGGTGAACGACGCGGCCGCGCTGGCGCAGGCCGACCTCGGCATCGCGCTGGGCACCGGCACCGACGCCGCCATCGAGGCGTCCGACCTCACCCTGATGCGGGGCGACCTGCGGGTCGCGGGGGACGCGATCCGGCTGTCCCGGGCCACCCTCGGCACCATCAAGGGCAACCTGTTCTGGGCCTTCGCCTACAACGTCGCCGCGATTCCGCTCGCTGCTCTCGGGTATCTCAACCCGATGATCGCGGGCGCGGCGATGGCCTTCTCGTCGGTCTTCGTGGTGCTGAACAGCCTGCGCCTGCGCAGCTTCCAGCCTCGCGCCTGAGCCCGACGTCAGTCCGGCGACGCCGGCGGCGGCAGGTAGGTGGCGGTCACCCG
>JAEYUH010000080.1 GCA_023432725.1 Actinomycetes bacterium
GCCGCGGCCGAGGGCGCCGTGGTGGCCTACGGGCCGGTCGCCGTGACGGTGGGGAGGCTGCCATGAGGCGAACCTGGCTGGAGATCCTCGCCGCGCTGCGCGACGTGTGGGCCATCACCTTCGTCGAGCCGGTCCGTGAGGGCAGGCCACGGCCGCGGAGCTGGCCGGACGGACTCGCCCCGATCGGGGCGGCGACGCTGGTGCTGTACGTCCTGCTGACCGCGGCGGCGACCTTCGCGGTACCGCTGCGGCAGGGCGGCACCCTGACCGCGTCGCCGGCCTCGGAGCACACCCTGCCCACCGTTGCCGTCCCCGTGCTGCTGGTCGGGGTGGTGGTGTCCTTCGCGCTGGCGCACACCGCCGCGCTGCACACCTCGTGGTGGCTGCGGGTGGCACTGTTCGTGGTCGGGGCCAGCGCGACGGTCTTCTTCGTCGCCCCCGCCTTCAACGACCCGCTGCTGATCGTCGGATCGCTGGGCGCCTACCTGGCGCTGCTCGTCTTCACCCTAGTCAGGGCGCGCCGCAGCCACGCGTGGTGGGAGTTCCTCGTGGTGTGCGTGCTGGTCGCCGTCGCGATGCTCTCGCCCTGGCTGGGCGGCGGCTACGAGATGCTGGCCGCCGACCTGCGTCCGGTCTCCATCGTCGGCACCCTCACCAGCCTGCAGGTGCTGGCCGTGCCCGCCATCATCGTGGCGGGCGCCGCGCCGGCGCAGATCGTCGTCACGGCGGCGGAGGCGGCCGGCACCCGGCCGGTCGGACGGACCCTGTTCTGGGTCGGTTCTGCTGTGGTGGCTGCCTGGTTCGTGGTCTCGTCGGTGATCGACCTGGCCTCAGGCGCGCTGGACGGGGCAGCCCTGGCCGGGGCGACGGTGGCGCTGCTGGCCACCGCGGGGGTTCTCGCGCTCGCGGTGCGCCTGGGCGGGCGGGCCGTCCCGGAGCCGCCGCAGGCCTATCCCGCGCCGTGGAGCCGGCTGCTGTACCCGCTGGCGATCGCAATGGCAGCCCTGACCCTCGTGGTGGTTCCGATGGTCACGCTGCGCGCGCTGCTGCCGCTGTTCGGACTCGGGGGCGGCCAACTGGCCGGCGTGCTGGACGCGCTGTGGTACGGCTTCCTGGACAACAACGCGGGAGTGACCTGGCGGGCGCTGATCGGGCTGGCGGCGCTGGCGGTGGCCTGGCGGGCCGCCAGGGCGCGGCGGCCGGCCGAGGCGGGGGTGCTGATCGCCTTCGCCGTCGCCGTGCTGCTGGACGCCGTCGGCCTGCTGCCCTGGGCCGGCTTCCTGCACGACCGGACGCCGCAGGCGGTGGGCGTCCTGGCCGGTGCCGTGGCCTTGGGCGCCGCGGTGGTGTTGGCGCTGCGCAGGTCGCTGACCCGCCGACGGGCGGTGGGGGTGCTCACGGTGTTGCTGCTCGCCGTCCTCTACCCCCATCGCGGGATCCTGGCCGACCCGGCCTCGGCGGTCCTGGTGTTCAGCGCGCCGATGGTGATCCTGTTCGGCCTCACCTGGCGGATCCTGACCGACGCCCAGTTCACCCGCCAGGGTTCCCGCCACTTCCCGCAGTCGACGAGGGTCCTGCTGTTCCTGGCGAACTCACTGTTCGCCGTCACCAACATCGCCTTCGTCGCCCTCGCACGCGCCACCGGCACCCAGATCGACACCGGCATCTGGGCCGATCTGGGCGCCGATCAGCTCGGCGACCCGCTCTTCGTCGTCAGCCTCGTGGCGGGCGCCTGGCTCGTCCTTGCCGGACCTCAGTACACCCGCGACCCGTCGACCAGGTCGGCCCCGGCCAGCGACTCGACGAACTCCGACACCGTCGTCGGCTTGGAGAACATCGGGTAGTCGTAGCTGATCGCGTTGTCGTGCTCGGCAGCCGAGGTGGCGGCGACACCGTCGGTCAGCGTGATGACCTCGTAGCCGCGCTCGTAGGCGGAGCGCATCGTCGACTCGACACAGCAGTTGGTGAGGAACCCGCCCAGCACGATGGTCTTGATTCCCTTGGACCGCAGGATGAAGTCGAGGTTGGTCGAGCCGAAGGCGTCCAGCCCCCGCTTGCCCTCGATGACGATGTCGCCCTCCTGGGGAGCCACGTCCCCGACGATCTCGGCCCCCCAGCTGCCCTTGACGAAGGAACTGGTGTCGACGACGCCCTTCAGGATGCCGTAGGGGTGGCTGGTGATCTCGCCGTAGCCGGGCGCGAACTCGATGGGCGAGTGGACGATAGTGACCCCCGCCCCGCGGGCCGCGGGAACCGCGTCGGCCACCTTCTCAAGCATGCCGGTGGAGGCCATGCACTCGGCGACGGCGCCGTGCAGGGATCCCCCCTCTGAGGTGAAGTCGTTCTGGAACTCGATCAGGACAAGGGCAGTGGTAGCAGGGTCCATCGGTGCGCCTTTCGGTGAGCAGTATCCGGTGAGCGTGACGGTACTCCCGGGACCCGCCCGCCGCAGGAATCTCAGTCGAAGACCGGGCCCACCGTGCGGGTCCGCTTCAGTTCGAAGAAGCCCGGGTAGGCGATCACCTTGACCAGCCCGTCCCACAGCTCGCCGGCCGCTTCGCCCTTGGGGGCCGGCGAGATCACCGGGCCGAACAGGCTCCTGCCGTGCACCTTCACGACGGGGGTCCCGACGTCGTAGCCGACCGGGTCCATCCCCTCGTGGTGGGAGGCCCGCACCGCGTCGTCGTTGGCGTCGGTGAGCGCGGCGTCGGCCAGCTCCACCGGCAGGCCGGCATCGTTCAGGGCGGCCCGGTAGGTGGTGACATCGTTCGGCTCACCGCCCGGGTGGATCCGGGTGCCGACAGCCGTGTAGAAGTCGCGCAGCGCCTGCTGGCCGTGCTGATCGGCGACCGCGAGGCAGACCCGCGGCCCGCCCCAGCCCGCGTCCATCGTGGCCCGGTACTTCGCTGACAGCTCCCGGCCCTCGTTCAGCACCGACAGGCTCATCACGTGGAACCTCACCGTCACCGGACGGACCTGCTCCACCTCGAGCGCCCAGCGGGAGGTCATCCAGGCCCACGGGCACATCGGGTCGAACCAGAGGTCGAGAGTGGTCGGGTCGGGGATCGTCGTGGTGTCGGTTTCAGCCATGGGCCGAGTCTAGGTAGCGTGCGTCGGGTGACCGCTGCCATCGTGCTCGACCTGGGCGGGGTGCTCTCCTGGCCCGCCGACCTGTTCACCGGCCCCGCCGCGCTGCTCGGCGTGGCGCCCGAGGCCTACGAGGCCGCCTACTGGACGGGTCGCCCCGGCCTCGACAGGGGCGACCCGCCGGCCGGGTACTACGGACCGCTGCTGGCAGCCGTCGGTGTGGAGCCGACGCCTGAACTGATCGACCACCTCGCGCACTACGACATGGCGCTGTGGTGCAGGTTCCGTCCGTCCGCTGTCGAGCTGCTGACCACCATCGCGGGCTGGGACCAGCAGGTGGTGATCCTCAGCAACGCGCCGGCCGCGCTGCGTCCGGCCGCCGAGGCCAGCGACTGGTACCCGCTGGTGGAACGGCTGTTCATCTCCGGCGAGCTCGGCCTGATCAAGCCCGACCGGGAGATCTACCGGCAGATCACCGCCGAGCTGGGCGTCGAGCCGTCCGCGGTGGCGTTCATCGACGACCGGCCCGCCAACGTCGCGGGCGCTGCAGACTTCGGCTGGCAGGCCCACCTGTGGGTGGACGACGCCGACTCCCTCGAGTGGCTGCGCGAGGTCGCCGGGCGCTAACGCTCCCAGAGGACGCCCAGGCAGCGGTTGGCCGCCGGGCCGCTGGCCGCGTTCATCCAGAACGGCGGCACCAGCAGGGTGCGGCACAGGTCCTCGGTCACCTCACGCAGGCCGTCCTCGGCCCCGGCATCCGCCAGCCCGTTGCCGGTGCAGCCGCCGAACCGGAACCCGACCGCCGTCCCCTTGATCAGCAGGAAGGCCTCGGACTCGGCCGGCAGGGTGCCGCACTCGGCCTGCGAGCCGTCGGGCCCGCCGCCGCCCGGGGCGGCGAGGATCGCATCCCAGGCCGCGGCGGCAGCCTCACCGTCCAGGCGGGTCGAGGACCGCAGGCCCGGCCAGGCGTCGGGGTTGGTGTCGTACGCGCAGAGCACTATCGGCAGGCCGGCCAGGCCGGCCAGGTCGGTCTCGGAGGCCTGCGGCGGTGCCGCGGTCGGGCAGCCGTTGTGGTCGACCGGCACCTGCTTCGCGGTGGCGAGCATCTGCTCGGCGAGAGCCGCGCCGGCGTCGTCGATCACGACCGTGACCACCACGTTCCCGACGGTGAGCCGGTGGGCGGTCCAGCCGTCCGGTAGCGACTCGACGGTGGCGACCGGCTCGGGCGCCATCGCCAGGTAGGGCACCAGCTTGTCGGCAGGGATGACTCCCTCGCAGAAGATCGCCGGCACGGCACCCAGGTTGTGGGCGAGGTCGACGTACGGTGCCTGCGGCCACTCCTCGCTGATGCACCAGGCGCTGGTCGGCGCCTGGCCGTACCCCCAGTCCTCGGGTACCTGCACCACGACGTCGCGGTAGGACTCCCAACGGAACCCTGGCTGGGGGTCGCCCGGTTCGCCGTCGCGGGCCGGGGCCGGTGCCATCTCCGGGGCCGACTGAGCCTCCACGCCACCGCCCGCGTCGGGCGGCGATTCGGCGGGGGCAGCGCCCATGGTGGCCGTCCCGGCCTGCTGCAGGTAGGGCAGGACGGTGAAGCCGAGCAGCCCGACCAGCCCGAGCACGACGGCGGCCGCAACCGCCGTCGGCCAGCCACGGCCGGGGGCGGCCTTCGGCAGGTCGGCCGCATCGATCGGCTGGAAGGACTCCGCCTCCGCTGCCCGCCGCAGCGAATCGCGGAAGGCGCGCTCCTCGGCGTCGAACCTCTCAGTCATGGTCACCCTCCTTCGCGAGCCGGGCGCGGAGCGCGACGAGCGCGCGGTGGACGTGGGAGCGGGCTGTCGGTTCCTGGCAGCCGAGGATCTCGGCGATCTCGCTGAAGGACCGGTCCTCGTAGAAGCGCAGCACCACCGCTGCCCGTTGCAGCGGCGGGAGTTCGCCGCACAACCGCAGCGCCTCGTCGGCGGCTGCCACCCCGATCGCGGGGTCCTCGGCCACCGGGGCCCTGGCCAGCAGGGCCGGATCCTCTGAGGGCACCAGGCGGCGCACCTTCCGCCACCGCGAGACATGGGCGTTGACTATCGAGCGGCGGACGTAGGCGTCCACACCACCCCGGCGGGCCACCTCGCGCCACCGCGGGTAGAGGCCGGTGAGGGCATCCTGGACAGTGTCGTGGGCGTCCTCGCGGTTGCGCGTCACCAGGTAGGCGAAGCGCAGCAGCGACACCGAGCGGGTCGCCACGTAGTGCTCGAACGTGATCGGCACCGCTTCGGCCGCCGGGTCACTCACCCAGACCCCCTCAAAGGTAGTCACGCCCTGCCCACGTCCCGGGGCGGGGTTTCGTTGCACCCCGCCGCCGCGGGCTCACTCGCCCGGGTAGCGAACCCCCACCTGGGCGCGGATCTCGTCCATCACCTCCATGATGGCGACGGTCTCGGCCAGCGGCAGCAGCGGCGACTCGCGGTGGCCGTCGGCCACCAGTTGCGCGAAGTGGGCGGCCTCGTGGCTCATCGCCTCGTGCCCGACCTGGTCGTCGCCCGGCCAGATGGCCTGCCCGTTGCTGGTCAGCAGCCGGACCGTGCCGGGGGCGTAGAAGTCCGAGTCGAGCTCGAGGCGAGCCTTCGTCCCGTTGATCGACGCCGTGGTCGGCGTCCGCGCAGCGAGCGTGGTGTGCAGCACCGCGCGGGCGTGGGGGTGGTCGGCGAACCGGTCGAGCACTATCGCCACCTGCCGGTCGACACCGCCCTCGGTGAGATCGCCGATCGCCTGCACCCGGCCCGGCAGCCCGAGGACGAAGATGGCGTAGGAAACCGGGTAGATGCCGAGATCGAGCAGCGCCCCGCCGGCCAGCATCGGGTCCATCAGCCGCTTGACGTGGGTCAGTGGTTGGCCGTGGTCGGCCAGCACCGTGTCCAGTTCGCCGAGGGCGCCGTCGGCGAGCAGCTGGCGGACGACGTCGGCGCGGGGCATGAACCGCGTCCACATCGCCTCCATCACGGTGACGTCGGCAGCCCTGCCGGCGTCCACCACCACGCGGGCCTCGGCGGCGTTGCGGGTGAACGCCTTCTCGACCAGCACGTGCTTGCCGGCCCGGATCGCCAGCAGGGCGTGGGCATGGTGCTCGCTGTGGGGGGAGGCGACGTAGACAGCGTCCACCTCCGGGTCGGCCACCAGTTCCTCGTACGACCCGTAGGCCTTCGGGAGGCCGTGCTCGGCGGCGAACGCGGTCGCGCGGTCGGCCGAGCGGGACCCGACCGCCACAAACCGCTGGCGGGTGAACCGCTGCGCCGCCCTGACGAAGGTGGCGGCGATCCCGCCGGGAGCGAGCACGCCCCAGTTCAGCGGGGGCGCGACAGACGGATCCGGCGTACGGGGTTCGGGGGTCACGGGCGCGGTCATGGCGAACAACCTATCGATCCCGGCGCCCGCTCCCCAGCCTCGCGACAAGTTCTGCCACCGGCAGGGGCTGGCCGCCAGATCTGTCGGCCAACCCGGCCATCTGGCAGAAGTTGGTCGGACGATGTCAGGTCAGGGTGGCGACCATGATCGCCTTGATCGAGTGCATCCGGTTCTCGGCCTGGTCGAAGACAATGGACGCCGGCGACTCGAAGACCTCATCGGTGACCTCGAGTTCGGGAAGCCCGAAGCGCTGGAAGACCTGCTCCCCGACGGTGGTGTCCCGGTTGTGGTAGGCCGGCAGGCAGTGCATGAACCTGACGTCGGAGACCCCGGTGCGCTCCAGCAGCGCGGTGTTGACCTGGTAGTCCTGCAACAGCAGGATGCGTTCGGTCCAGACGCTCTCCTGCTCCCCCATCGACACCCAGATGTCGGTGTGGATGAACTGGCAGCCCTTCACTCCGTCGAGGTCTTCGGTCAGGGTGATCCGGGCCCCGGTCTGCTCGGCCAGGGACTGGGCCTTCTCCACGACCCAGGCCGGGGGCAGCAGCTTGCGGGGGGCCACCATGCGGATGTCCATCCCCAGCAGCGCGCCCCCGACCAGCAGCGAGCAGCCAACGTTGAACCGGGCGTCGCCGACATAGGCGAAGGTGATGTCGCGGTCCTCGCGTCCGCTCGCTTCGCGCATCGTGAACATGTCGCACAGGCTCTGGGTGGGGTGCCACTCGTCGGTCAGCCCGTTCCAGACCGGCACCGAGGAGTACCTCGCCATCTGCTCGACGGTGGCCTGCCGGGCGCCGCGGTACTCGATGCCCTGGTAGAGCCGCGACAGCACCCTGGCGGTGTCGGCGGGCGACTCCTTGTGGCCCAGCTGGGACGAGTTGCCGTCCATCTGGGTGACGTGGGCGCCCTGGTGGTGGGCGGCGACCTCGAAGGCCGACCTGGTCCGGGTGGAGGTCTTCTCGAAGATCAGCGCGATGTTCATGCCGCTCAGCCGCTGCACCTCGGCGCCGCGGCGACGGGCGTCCTTCAGCTCCCCGGTGAGGTCGAGCAGCCGTCGCCACTGCGCGGGGGTGAAGTCGAGTTCCTTGAGGAAGTGGCGCCCGGTCAGGCTGGTGCTCACGCTGAACCCTTTCGTCGAGAAAGACAGCCCAACTCTGTCACGGACGGTGCCGTCGGGGGACGGGGCCGTCCGCACTCGCGCAGTCTCGCCCCCGCCGACGATCTCGCCGCCCGTGGCAGGCCGTGACAGCATGGGGCCATGCTGATCCGCTTCCTCGCCAGCGGTCTCGCCCTGGCCGTGGCTACCTGGCTGCTGGACGGGATCACCGTCGCCAACGACCAGGCGGAGACCCAGGTCCTGACCCTGCTCGCGGTCGCGGCCATCTTCGGCGTGGTGAACAGCATCGTGAAACCACTGTTCCGGATCGTGACCGCCCCAGTGATCTTCCTCACCCTCGGGCTGTTCCTGCTGGTGATCAACGCCCTGCTGCTGATGCTGGTGTCCTGGCTGGCGGGCGAACTCGGCCTGGACTGGCACGTCGCCGACTGGGGGACCGCGTTCCTCGGCGCGCTGATCGTGTCGGTGGTCAGCTTCATCCTCAACGCCTTCCTCGGCAAGCGGGGAACTGATCACCGGTGAGCTCTCCGCACGTCATCTTCGTCTGCTGGGGCAATATCTGCCGTTCGCCGATGGCCGAGGTGGTGGCCAGGCACTGGGCCGAGCGGGACGGCGTGGACGCCGTCTTCACCAGCGCGGGGGTGAGTTCGGAGGAGGCCGGCAACCCGATGGACGCCCGCGCGATCGCCGCGCTGCGCAGGGCGGGCTACCCGACGGGTCCCCACACCGCCCACCGCATCACCGCGAGCGAGATCCGCGATGCGGCGCTGGTGGTCGGGATGGAGGACCTGCACCTGGACCGGATGCTCCGGTTGGTGCCGGACGCCTCCAACCTGCGGCTGCTGACCGACTTCGACCCGACCGCCGTCCCCGGCACCGGCGTGCCCGACCCGTGGTACGGCCCCGCGGCGGGCTTCGCCGACACCCTCGACGCCCTCGAGGCGGCCATGCCGGACCTGCTGGAGCACGTCCGCGGGTTCTCCGCCCCGGTCCCCTGATCCGACACCGCCCGGGCTTGGGAGCGGCGGGGACACCAGCCGTGGCAGGCTTGGACCATGCACATCCTTGTTGTGGACGACGACCAGGCGGTCCGCGACTCCCTGGCCCGCTCGCTGCACTACTCCGGCTACGAGGTGACCACCGCCGTTGACGGCGTCGAGGCGCTGGCCAAGCTCTCCGCGATCCGCCCGGACGCGGTGATCATGGATGTGATGATGCCGCGGCTGGACGGGCTGGAGACCACCCGCTCGCTGCGCTCGGGCGGCAACGACGTGCCGATCCTGGTGCTGACCGCCCGCGACGCCGTCGGCGACCGGGTGGACGGCCTGGATGCCGGCGCCGACGACTACATGGCCAAGCCGTTCTCGTTCGAGGAGCTGCTGGCGCGGCTGCGCGCCCTCACCCGGCGCTCGGCGCGTCCGTCCAGCTCCGAGGAGCCCGGCTCCGAGCTGCTGTCGTTCGCCGACCTGTCGCTCGACCTGCAGACCCGCGAGGTGCAGCGCGACGGCCGCCGGATCAGCCTCACCCGCACCGAGTTCGCCCTGTTGCAGACCTTCCTGGAGAACCCGCGCCGGGTGCTGGAGCGCAGCTGGCTGCTCAACGAGGTCTGGGGCTTCGACTTCCCCACCACAGCGAACTCGCTCGAGGTGTACATCGGCTACCTGCGCCGAAAGACCGAGGGTGAGGGAGAATCCCGGCTCATCCACACCGTGCGCGGCATCGGCTACGTGCTGCGCGAGACCCCGCCGTGACCCGCTGGCTCCGCTCGCTCCTCTCTGTCACCAACCGGCCGCTGCACGACCGGCTCGCCTTCCTTGTCTCGGCAGCTGTCGCCGGCGCGGTGGCGATCACCGGCATCGCCGCGTACGTCATCACTAATCTCGCCATCTACGACCAGCTCGACCAGGAGCTGATCGAGGTGGCCGCCGTGACCAGCGAGTGGATCGCGAGCGACATCGAGGGGATGGGCGGGCTCAACCAGGACGCGCTGCAGACCGCGAACGTGACGCTGCTCGTCGTCCGGGCCGACCACCGCACCCAGCGGCCGCCGGGCAGCAACGCCGAGCTGCTGGTGATCACCGCCAAGGAGATCGCGGTGGCGCGCACCCAGACCGGGTCCTCGGCGCGCTCCGGGGTCGACACCGCCGGCGAGCCCTACCGGATCGTCGCGGTGCCGGTCTCCGACGGCGTCCACAACTACGCGCTGGTGCTGGGCCGTCCCCTCGGGCCCACCAACCAGATCCTGCGGATCCTTGCCTTCTCGCTGCTCACCTTCGGCCTGGCCGCCGCGCTGGTCGCCGGCGCCACCGGCTGGGTGATCGCCCGCTCGGGCCTCGAGCCCATCCAGCGGCTCACCCAGGCGGTCTCGCGGGTGACCGAGACCGATGTCCTCGCCCCGTTGGAGCTGGGTGGAATGGACGAGCTCACCGATCTGTCGCGCGCCTTCAATGCGATGATGCGCAACCTCGCGAGCTCGAGGGAGCGGCAGCGCCGGCTGATCGCGGACGCCGGCCACGAGCTGCGCACCCCGCTGACCTCGCTGCGCACCAACGTGGAGCTGCTGGTGGCGGACGACCGGCAGGGCATGCTGCCGCCGGGCGCCCGCGGCGAGATTCTGCGCGATATCGCCGCCCAGCTGGGCGAGTTCACCACCCTGATCGGCGACCTGGTCCACCTCTCCCGGGAGGACTCCGTCGCCCCGGCCCCCGAACCCATCGACCTGCGCGAGGTGGTGGAGAACGCGGTGGCGCGGGCGAAGCGGCGCGGACCCGGCCTCACCTTCGACGTCCAGCTCGACCCGCTGTACCTGGTCGGCGAGCCGGAGACCCTGGAGCGGGCGGTCACCAACCTGCTCGACAACGCGGTCAAGTTCTCCCCGCCGGGTGGCACCATCCGCGTCCACCTGGAGGGCGACCGGCTACGGATCTCGGACGAGGGCCCCGGCATCAACGAGGAAGACCTGCCGCACGTGTTCGACAGGTTCTACCGCGCCTCGACCGCGCGGACGACTCCCGGCTCGGGGCTCGGCCTGTCGATCGTCGCCCAGACCATCAAGGCCCACGGCGGCTGGGTGAAGGCCGGCCAGTCGGCCACCGGCGGCGCCGAGTTCACGATCCGGCTGCCCGGCACCAGCGAGCAGCCTGCCTCGCCGGCCGAGATCACCACCGGCGAGCTGCCCAGGGTGATCGACTCGCCACAGACTGCCAAATAGCCCGCTCAGCCGACGGATACGTCGGCCAGCCGGGCTATCCGGCAGAAGTTGACGGGCTGCTCAGCCGAACGGCCACGGGTTGGGGGTGCAGCCCTTGAGGTCGTCGCCCTGTGAGGCCATCACCGGTGCGGGCCTGCCGGCCTTCTTGCAGGAGACCTTGTCCTCGCCCAGGTATCGGCCGACGGCATGGTTGACCAGGTAGCGGCGGAACCCTGTGGTGTCTCCGCCGTAGGTGGCGGCAGGGGTCTGCCAGCCGTCGGCGGAGAGCACGAGCTTCGAGCCCCGCACGCACACCCAGGCGTCCGTGGCGCACTTGGCGTCCGCGCTCTGGGGCGCGCTCACGTAGACGGTGAAGTCGGCCTTCCCGGGGTCCTTCACCAGGGCGAACCGGACGGTGCCGCTGCCGGCCCAGCTGCGCGGGTCGTTGAGCACGTCGGCGATCTCGCCTGCCACCTCGTTGGCGTCCAGCTTCGCCGCCTTCTCGACTTTCACGATGAAGGTGTGCTGGCGGCCGGTGCCGCTGACCGACTTGCGCGCCAGCGTCGAGGTGGAGAACGTGCCGGCGTCCTTGGCCGGGCTCGCGGACGGCTTGGGCTTGGACGACGTCGTGGTGGTCGGCTTGGTGGTCGGCTTGGTGGTCGGCGAGGAACTCGGCGTCGGGGTCTGCGAGGCCGCCGTCCGGGTGGGCGTGGGCTTCGGCGGCGGCGGGGTCACACTGCCCGTGGGCACCCCTGCCCTGACCACCGGCTCGGCGAGCGCGTCGGCCCACAGGCCCAGCCCCACCAGCACGGCGACCCCTGCGACCAGGGCGAAGACCAGCCGGGGGCCGAGCCACCGGGACGCGCCGGATCCGGCAGGGGGAAGCGGACTCACCGTTTCACCCTAACCAGCAACCCGGGCGCCCCGGGGGACCGCCACGGCTAGTCGGCCAGGATGACCAGCAGGGTGCGGGGACCGTGCACGCCCTCAACCCGGTTCAGCTCGATGTCGGAGGTCGCCGAGCCGCCGCTGATCCAGGTCAACGGACGTCCGGCGGCGATCGACCCGGCGAGGCGTCCCACCGCCTCGGGGACATCGGAGACCACCTGGTCGGCCCTGACCACGCACAGGTGCAGGTCGGGAACCAGCGACAGCGCACGGCGGCCCTGGTCGGGGCCGTGGTCGAGCACGATCGTCCCGGTCTCGGCGATGCTCACCACAGAGGCGGTCAGCACCCCGTCGGTGCCGTTGAGTTCCTGGTGGGACAGCGGGGGGTCGTCCTCGCGAACGGTCACCCCGGCCTTGGCGACCGCCGCCCGCCAGCTCTTCTCGACCCCGGCCGGCACCACCATCGAGCCGACGCCCTTCTCCTTCAGCAGGGCGGTGATGGTTGCCGGCACCTCGGCGGCCGGCACCCGCCGGACGACAGCCTTGTAGTCGACCACCATCTCGACGAACCGCTCCAGGATGTCCGGCATCGGCGTCGGCCGGCCGTACTCCCACGGGATCGGGACGTCGAGCGCCGGGTCGGGCTGAACGACGTCGGACAGGGCCTCACGGATCCGGCCCAGGATCACCTCACGCGCGCTCACTTCGAGCCCTCCTCGCCGCGGTTCTTCTTCCACCAGGCCCGGAACGTTTCCTTCTCCGGCATCTTCAGGTCGCGTGCCCTCGTCCACGGGGACGCGGGCCACGGCAGCGGTCCGAGGTGGGTGGTCTTCGACAGCACCCTGGCCGCCAGTTGTGACAGCGCTTCGACCGCCTCGAGGCGGCCGGACTTGCCGAAGGCCCACTTGGCCCCTGCCATCACCATCGGCTCCAGGTGCGGCCGCGCCTCGTGACGCTTCTTCTCGGCGACCTTGTGGCGCATGTGCACCAGCAGGTCGGGCAGCGGGATCTGCACCGGGCAGACGTCCGCGCAGGCACCGCACAGGCTGGAGGCGAAGGGCAGCGACTTGTCGACCTCGGACTCGATGCCACGCAGCATCGGGGTGAGGACGGCGCCGATCGGACCCGGGTAGACCGAGCCGTAGGCGTGGCCGCCGACCCGCTCGTAGACCGGGCAGATGTTCATGCACGCCGAGCACCGGATGCACCGCAGCGCGGAGCGTCCGATCGGGTCGGAGAGCACCCGGGTGCGGCCGTTGTCGATCAGCACCACGTGGACGGTCTGCGGGCCGTCGCCGGGGGTGACGCCGGTCCACATCGAGGTGTACGGGTTCATCCGCTCGCCGGTCGACGAGCGCGGCAGCAGCCGCATGAACACCTCGAGGTCGGCGAAGGTGGGCAGCACCTTCTCGATCCCGACCACGCTGATCAGGGTCTCCGGCAGGGTGAGGCACATCCGTCCGTTGCCCTCGGACTCCACGACGCACAGCGTCCCGGTCTCGGCGATCGCGAAGTTGCCGCCGGAGATCCCGACCTTGGCGCGCAGGAACTTCTCCCGCAGGTGGGTGCGGGCGGCGGCGGCGAGCACCGGCGGGTCGTTCGACAGGTCGTCGGGTGCCGGGGTGCCGTACAGGTGCATCTCGCGCAGGAAGATCTCGCGCACCTCGGAGCGGTTGCGGTGGATCGCCGGCACGAGGATGTGCGAGGGACGGTCGTGGCCCAGCTGGACGATGAGTTCGGCGAGGTCGGTCTCCCAGGCGGCGATCCCCGCCTCCTCGAGGGCCTCGTTCATGTCGATCTCCTGGGTGGCCATCGACTTGACCTTGACCACCTCGTCGACCCCGGTCGCCTTCACCAGGCCGACGATGATCCGGTTCGCCTCCTCGGCGTCGCGCGCCCAGTGGACGGTGGCGCCGTTCGCGGTGAGGTTCTTCTCCAGCTGGACGAGGTAGGCGTCCATGTGGCGCCCCATCCGGTCCTTGATGGCGGCGCCGGCGGCCCGCAGCTCCTCCCACTCGGGAACCTCGGAGGCCCGCAGCACCCGCTTGTTGCGGATCGTGCGGGTGGCGTTGGCGAGGTTGCGCCGCAGCTGGGTGTTCTGCAGCTGGATCTTGGCGTTCTTGGGGAAGGACGGCATCCCGATGAAGGTGCCGGGAGGCGGCGCCGGGGTGCGGCGCTGGGCGTCGGTGGCGGTCACCGCAGGGCTCCTTCGGTCTGGGCCAGGACTTCGGCCAGGTGGATCGGCTTGACCCCGGCGTTCTGGCGATGCAGCAGCCCGCCGATGTGCATGAGGCATGAGTTGTCGCCGGTGATCAGGTACTCAGCACCGGAATCGATGACATTGCGGGCCTTGTCGGCGCCCATCGCCACCGACACGTCCGGGTTCTTGATCGAGAAGGTGCCGCCGAAGCCGCAGCACTGGTCGGCGTCGTTGAGCTCGAGCACCTGGATGCCCTTGACCGCGCGCAGCAGCCGCAGCGGACGGTCGCCCACCTTGGCCACTCGCACCGAGTGGCAGGTCGGGTGGTAGGCGACCTTGTGCGGGAAGTACCCGCCCACGTCCGTCACGCCCATCACGTCGACCAGGAACTCGCTGAAGTCGTAGGTCTTCGGGACTATCGCGTCGACCCGCTCGATGAGCGCCTCATCACCGCTGTGGCGCGCCAGCATCGGGTGCT
>JAEYUH010000090.1 GCA_023432725.1 Actinomycetes bacterium
CCGAGGAAGCGGGCCGCCTCGCCGATCGACAGCGCCGCCACCTCGGAGATGTTGCGGCCCCCGACCGTGACTGCGAGCGAGGTGGGCTTGAGCCGGGCGCCGTTGCAGGCCAGGCAGGGCACCTCGCGCATGTAGCCGCCGAAACGCTCGCGGGAGGTCTCCGACTCCGCCTCGGAATGCCGGCGGGCGATGTAGGCGATGGCTCCCTCGTACTTGGCCTGGAAGGTGTGCTCCCTGCCGTGCCGGGTGCGGGTGCGGACGGTGAGCGGCTTGCTGATGCCGTTCAGCAGCAGGCCCTGGATCCGGGCCGGCAGGTCGCGCCACGCGGTGGCGGTGGAGAAGCCCTCCTGCTCGGCGAGCGCGGTGAACAGGGTCTGGAAGTAGCCGCCGATGTAGGGGTTGGCCCACACCGAGATCGCGTTGTCCGAGAGGCTCTTGCCGCGGTCCGGCACCACCAGGTCGGGATCGACCTCGAGACGGGTGCCGAGCCCGGAGCAGGACGGACAGGCGCCCCAGGGGGCGTTGAACGAGAACTGCCGTGGCTCGAGTTCCTCGATCGAGACGTCGTGGCCGTTGGGGCAGGCCAGCTTCTCGGAGTAGCGCCGCTCGCGCAGCGGGTCGGACGGCTCCCGGTCGACGAAGTCGACGGCCACCACCCCTGAGGCGAGGCCGAGCGCGGTCTCCACAGAGTCGGTGAGCCGTTGCTTGATGGACGGCTTCACCGCGAGCCGGTCGACGATCACCTCGATGGAGTGCTTCTTCTGCTTGTCGAGGGTGGGCGGCGCGGTCAGCTGGTGAACCTCGCCGTCCACCCTGACCCGGCTGAGACCCTGCCCTGCCAGTTGGCGGAACAGGTCGACGTACTCGCCCTTGCGGCCCCTGACGACGGGAGCGAGCACCTGGAAACGCGTCCCTTCCGGGAGGCCGAGCAACCTGTCGACTATCTGCTGCGGGGTCTGCCGGCTGATCGGCTCTCCGCACTCGGGGCAGTGCGGTCGTCCGATCCGCGCGAACAGCAACCGCAGGTAGTCGTAGACCTCGGTGATCGTGCCCACTGTCGAGCGCGGGTTGCGGCTGGTCGACTTCTGGTCGATCGAGACCGCCGGTGACAGGCCCTCGATGAAGTCGACATCGGGCTTGTCCATCTGGCCGAGGAACTGGCGGGCGTAGGCGGACAGGCTCTCGACGTAGCGGCGCTGGCCCTCGGCGAAGATGGTGTCGAAGGCGAGGCTCGACTTGCCGGAGCCGGACAGGCCGGTGAAGACGATCAGCGAGTCCCTGGGCAGGTCGAGGTTGACGTTGCGCAGGTTGTGTTCCCGGGCACCGCGGATCGTCAAGCGGTCATTCACGCCGATCATCGTATGCCGCGGCTCTGACAGGTCCCAGTCCGGGTTCGCGCTGAGCATCGGCCCGGGCGCGAGCGGGTCGGTGGCACACATCGCTGCCGGGGACATATCTTGAACCCCATGAGGCAGTTGGGCGGATCCATCCCCGTGAAGGAGATCCGTCACCTCGCCCGGGAGGCCGACCAGAGCCTGCTGCGCGACACCATGGACATCCGCGAGGAGGACTGGCAGGGCCCGAGCCTGCTGCCGGGGTGGACCCGGGCGCACGTCGCCACCCACCTGGCCAGGAGCGCGGACGAGATGCGCAGGCTGACCGAGGCCTGGCTGGCGGGCGTCGAGACCACGGAGCCCAGCGCCGAGGAGCGGTTCTCCACCCTCGAGCGCGGCGCGGAGCGCACAGGGCTCGAACTCCAGATCGACCTCGACACCGCGGCCACGTCGCTCAGCACCGTGTGGAACAGCGTCTCCGACTGGCACCGCCCCGTCCGGCTGCTGGGTCGCACCCGGCCGCTGGCGACGCTGCCGGTGGCCCGGCTCCACGAAGTGGTGGTCCACCACGTCGACCTGGACTGTGGGTTCGAGCCCGGTCAGGTACCGCCGGCCGCCGCGTCGTGGCTGTTGTCCTGGGTCCACTCACGGGTGCGCGACCTCGACCGGCCCGCCGTGCGGCTGGAGAGCTCGTCCGGGTTGAGCGGGACGGTGGGGCGCGGTGAGGTGCACGAGGTGCTGCACGGCACCGACGCCGACCTGTGGGCGTGGCTCAGCGGGCGGGCGCCGCTGGTGGCGCCGGACGGCAGCCTGCGCGAGCCGCTGCCCTTGCTGCCCTAGGCCGGGCCGCCCGTCAGGTCGGTCGGCTCGCCTGCCGCGGCAAGGAGCCGCGCGTCCCTGCGAGACTTCAGCAGGCTGGCGACCGTGGTGATCGCGAGGGTACCGACGATCACCAGCAGGGAGACCCAGATCGGGATCTCGCCGTTGATGCCGAGGGCAGCATCGAGGTGGTACTCGTGCATGGCGTGCAGCACGAGCTTGACGCCGATGAAGGCGAGGATCACCGACAGCCCCACCGACAGGTAGACCAACCGCTGCAGCAGGCCACCGATCAGGAAGTACAGCTGTCGCAGGCCCATCAGCGCGAACACGTTGGCGGTGAAGACCAGGTAGGCCTCCTGGGTGAGACCGAAGATCGCCGGGATCGAGTCGAGCGCGAACAGCAGGTCGGTGGAGCCGAGCGCGACGATGACGAACAGCATCGGGGTCACGAACCGCTTGCCGTTCTCGACGACTGTCAGCTTCGTCCCGTGGTACTGCTCGGTGGAGGGGAAGACCCGCTTGACCCAGCGCATCACCAGGTTGTCGACGTCCTCGTCGTCCTCGCCCTCCTCCTTGACGTAGTCGAGGTAGAGCTTGACGGCGGTGTAGATCAGGAAGGCGCCGAACACGAAGAACACCCAGCTGAACCGCTCGATGGCGGCCGCGCCGACGGCGATGAAGATGCCGCGGAAGATCAGTGCGAGGACGATGCCGACCATCAGCGCGAACTGCTGGAGGTGCCGCGGCACCCGCATGTTCGCCATGATGATGACGAAGATGAACAGGTTGTCCACCGACAGGCTGTACTCGGTCAACCAGCCGGCGAGGAACTCCGCGGCGTACTGCGGGCCGGAGAAGTACCACACCCCGAGCCCGAACAGGATCGCCAGGCTGGAGAAGATCCCGATCGCGATCCCGCACTCCTTCATGGAGGGCTCGTGGGGCCGTCGCCCGATGATCAGCAGGTCAACCGCGAGAATCGCGGCCAGGGCGACGATCGTGACGACCCAGACCTCTACGGTCACGTGCATTCGGGGTGCCTCCCAAGGCGCTTCACAAGCCCGGACGCCGGTGGACGGCGACGGGGTCCACCACTGATTGTGACAGCCCGGTCCGCCCCGGGCCAATCCGCCGGCTGGTCAGCGGGTGGCCGCCAGCAGCTGCCGAAGGCTCTTCTTGATGTCGGCCACTTCGTCGCGCAGCCGGGCCGCCAGCTCGAACTGGAGGTCGGCAGCCGCGGCGTGCATCTGCTCGGTCAACTCCTGGACCAGATTGGCCAGTTCGACCGCCGGCAGGGCCGCGAGGTCGCGGGCCTGGCTGACGTCCAGCGGTACCGGGGCGACGCCGCGCCGGCCGGGCACCCGGCCGACCAGGCTGGCCGAGTCGGCCTCCTCCCGCGCGAGCATGTCGGTGATGTCGGCGATCTTCTTGCGCAGCGGCTGCGGATCGATCCCGCGCTCGGTGTTGTAGGCGACCTGCTTGGCCCTGCGGCGGTTGGTCTCATCGATGGCGGCCGCCATGGACGGCGTGATCTTGTCGGCGTACATGTGCACCTGGCCGTCGACGTTGCGGGCCGCCCGCCCGATGGTCTGGATCAGCGACCGCTCGCTGCGCAGGAAGCCCTCCTTGTCCGCGTCGAGGATCGCGACCAGGCTGACCTCGGGCAGGTCGAGGCCTTCGCGCAGCAGGTTGATGCCGACCAGGACGTCGTACTCCCCCAGTCGCAGTTCGCGCAGCAGCTCGAT
>JAEYUH010000149.1 GCA_023432725.1 Actinomycetes bacterium
CCCCGATCCCTGCGGTGATCGAGTAGGCGAACGGCATCAGGATCAGGGTGAGGAACGCGGGGATCCCCTTCTCGGGGTCGGTCCAGTCGATGTGCACCACCTGCGACATCATCAGGAAGCCGACGAACACCAGCGCCGGCGCCGCCGCCTCGGAGGGCACCATGTTGACCAGCGGAGCCAGAATGAGGCTGAGCAGGAAGGCTGCACCGGTGGCGAGCGAGGCGATGCCGGTGCGTGCGCCGTCGCCCACGCCCGCCGCCGACTCGATGTAGGAGGTGTTGGACGACACCGAACCGAGACCGCCGGCGAGCGCGCCGACCGAGTCGACCAGCAGGATCTCCTGGGTGTGCGGCGGGTTCCCGTCCTCCTCGAGCAGGTCGCCCTCGGCGCCGACGGCGACGATGGTGCCCATCGTGTCGAAGAAGTCGGCCAGCAGCAGCGCGAAGATGAGCAGCAGCACGCCGAGCACGGCACCGAGGCCACCGGCGGCGGTGAACGCGCCGAACAGGAAGTCCATCGGGTCGCGGAACGGTACGGCGAGCAGGCTCAGGTCGGGCAGCGACCAGCCGGAGAAGGACGGCACGTTGAGCATCCAGCCGGCTGCGTTCTCGTCGGTCTTGCCACCGATTGCGAAGCCGGCCTGCAGGATGACGGCCAGCACTGTCGCGGTGAGGATCGAGATCAGCATGGCGCCCTTCACCCGGCGCACGTACAGGCCGACCATGAGCACGAGGCCGAGCACGAAGATCGCGATCGGCCAGCCGAGCAGGCTGCCTCCGATGCCCAGCTGCACCAGCGGGTTTCCCGGACGGACGATGCCGGCGTCCACCAGGCCGATCAGGGCGATGAACAGGCCGATGCCCACCGAGATGGCGGCCCGCAGGGTGCGCGGCACGGCGTTGAACACCGCCTTGCGGAACCCGGTCAGCACCAGGATCGTGATCAGCAGGCCCTCCCAGAAGACAAGGCCCATCGCCTGCGGCCAGGTCATCCGGGGTGCGATCGCGTAGGCGACCACAGCGTTCAGGCCCAGGCCTGCGGCCATGGCGATCGGGAACCTGGCGTAGGCGCCCATGAACAGGGTGAGCAGGCCCGCGATCAGGGCGGTGGCGGCGGCGACAGCGGCGATGGACGCCGGAACGGCACCCTCAGCGCTGGCAGCCATGCCGTTGATCAGGTTGCCGTTGACATCGGAGGCGGTGCCGATGATCAGCGGGTTCAGCACGATGATGTAGGCCATCGTGAAGAAGGTGACCAGGCCGCCCCGGATCTCACGTCCCAGCGTGGAGCCACGCTTGGTGAGTTCGAACCAGGAGTCGAAGGAGGAGGTGGAACTGGGGAGAGTGGAGGATTCCGGGGGAGCCGAAGCGTTAGACATGGCGCACATGGTAGGGCCATGAACTCCTCGCATATGGTGGTGTCCGTGCATTCCCCCGACCACCATCCTGCGGTATTGGAGCAGGCCCCGGTGCGAGCTCTGGATCCCGACGGAGCCGCGATCGTCTCGCTGGGGACGGCTGCCTTCGCGGTGGCTTCGGTGGTGTGCTGGATCGAGTTCGAAGCCCTGTCCGCGGCGGGTCAGGGCTGGTGGCTCGGGGTCTGCGTCGTCGGGGTCGGCATCGGCCTTGTCGGGTCGGCGATCACCTGGACGCGGCACCGCCGCCGCAAGGCAGGCGCTGCCGCCGAGGCCGACGAGGTCGCCGGGGCTGACCGCGCCGCCACCGAGGCCTGAGGCGTCGCCGGTGGCAGCCGGCGCGTCCAGATCCCTAGTCGAACAGCCCTTCGTCGATGCTCACGGTGTCCCAGACCGGCTGGGCGAGGTCGATCTCCATGCGCTGCTCCGGCACATCGGAATGCCCGCCGCAACCGTGGTCGTGGCTCACCACCTCGCCGTCGGACGGTGAGAACTCGTTCGCGCAGACGCCGAACACCCGCCCCAGCGAGCCACTGAGCGTGAGGAAATAGGCGCAGGTCTCGCACGGCCCCGGCGCCTGGTGGGTCATCGGGTTGTCGGGACCGCCCTCCCCGGCCGCCCAGCGCTCGGCGGCGAGGTCGCGACCGTACGGGGAGAGCACCCGCTCGCGCCCCAGCCCGAGTTCGGCGACCACTGCACGGATCTGGGACAGCTCCGCCGGGTCGGCGTCCCCGGCGGCGTCCCCGCCGGTGTAGCCGGGATCGAGCCGAGGGTCGTCGTCCGCCGTCGGCATCAGCACGCCGGGAGTGATGTCCCCGCCGGTGACACGGTCGGCCCAGGGCACCCACGGGGCGGCCAGCAGCGCACCCTCGGACGGCACCATCGTCACCTCGTTGACCGTGACCACCCGGCCGCGTGAGGCGCGGGCGACGGTCACCGCCCACCGCCAGCCCGGGTACGCCGGGTGGTCACAGGCGAAGTAGTGGGTGGCGACCCTGGTGTCGTCGGCGGTCACCCCGAGGTGCTCGCCGACCTCGAAGACCCCTGCCCTGCGGACGGCGGCCGCGCGCGCCACCTCCACAGCCTGCGCGCAGGCGGCGTCCAACTCCATGGTGGCCGCCACTCAGAGCTCCAGCTCGTCAGCGACGCCACGCAGCACGGAGGCGACCTTGGCGGAGACCTTGGCGTCGGGGTGGCGTCCGCGCCGGTAGCCGTTGCCGAGACCGTCCAGCATCTTGATCAGGTCCTCGACGATGACCGCCATCTGCTCCGGCGACTTCCTGGCCGCCTTGGACAGCGACACCGGCGGGTCGACGAGCCGCACCGACAGTGCCTGCTCGCCCTTCTTGCCCTCCACGACGCCGAACTCGACCTTCTGGCCGCGCCTCAGGCTGGTAACCCCTTCCGGCAGCGCGGAGGCGCGGACGTAGACGTCCTCGCCGCCGTCGTCCTTGGCCAGGAAGCCGAAGCCCTTCTCGGCGTCGTAGTAGCGCACCTTGCCTACCGGCATGATCCTCACTCCTGAGTCAGCTCACTCGGCGCGGGGTTCCCTCGCCATGCCCGCCCACTCTACCTGTCCGGCCCCTCCTGCAGGACCCGGCAACTCTTCTCCCCAGCACTAGCATTGCGGCATGGCAACCTGGCGGGACGGCCCCGAGTACGCGCCCACCGCGCGACCGGAGGCTTTCGTCGAGCCGCCCGCCCCGCCGCTGGCGACGCCGCCCGAGGAGAGCCACCCCAGCGCCGGCGCCCCGGTGCAGCAGCCGGGCTTCACCCCGCCGCAGCAGGACATCCCCGACCTGGCGAGTCTCATTCCTTCGGTGGACCCGGGACGTGACCCCCGCCAGGCCTTCGCGGTGGTCACCAGCGCGCTCACCGGGCCCACCGCGTGGGGCTCGGCCCACAGCTCGCCGGGCGGCGCACCCGCCCCCACCAGCGCGTGGACCCCCCAACAGCCACTCGCCCCGGTCTCGGGCCCCGTGGTGGGTTCCATCCCTGCACCGCCGCCGCTGCAACCCCGGGCCAACGTCAACCCGCAGCCGTTCCCCGCCCCCGGCACGCCGCAGTGGTTCGCCCCGCCGGATGCCGGCCAGCGCTACCAGCCGCCGGCACAGGTCACCCTCGGCCAGGTGGTGAAGGCGATCACCCCCGCTGTGCTGATCACCCTGGCGGTCGGCGCGCTGATCAACGGCTTCTCGATCGTCATGCTGGCGATCTCGTTCGGGCTGTCCAGCCGGATCCCGTACCGCCGCGAACAGGTGCAGCTGGCCTATGTGGTGGGACTCGGTCTGGTGGGGCTGGCCGCCACCGCGACGCTGGTGCTGGAGGACTTCTACCTGACCGCGGCGTGGGACGCCGCCTCGGGGGTTGCGCAACTGGTGTGCTTCCTGCTGCCCTTCGCGCTCGGCCTGATCGTCGCCCTCGCCGTCGGCAAGGGCGAGGCCCCCGGACCGCGTCCATGACCGGCCCCGGCTTCCCGGCCCCGCCGCCTCCCGGCTGGGCGCCGCCGCCGTTGGGGGCCGGTGCGCCGCCCTCGCTGCCCGCCCCGACCCAGGCGTGGGCACCGCCCACCGGCGGTCCCGCCCCCGTGCCCGGCTACCCGGGGCAGGGCTTCCCTGTCCCATCCGGCCCCGGCGCCCCGGCCCGTCGACCACGAGGGCCGCTCGCGCTGGCCGTCGTGCTGGGGGTCGTGCTGCTGCTGGCCGGGGCGGCCGCGCTGTGGGCAGTGCTCGGTGGGTCCGACCCGAACCCCACCCCCACCACGGGGGTGCCGACCGCCCCCGTCGAGGTCACCGGGGGCGACCTGGGCCGAGCGGTCACCCTGACCGGTCCGGACGGCACCGCGACTCTCACCGCGTCGGCGGCGACCTGGACCCCTGAGGGTGAGCTGGCTCCCGAGGAAGGCTCCAGCTACCTGGTGGTGGACGTCACACTGAGCGGCACCTCCGGCTCGGTGGCGGTGGGCGGGGTCTTCACAGTCGCCATCTCCGGGGACGGCGCGCGCCACACCATCGCGTACGGCCCCGTGCTCGACCGCCTGCTGGCCAGCACGCGGCTGCGCGAGGGCGTCACCGCCCAGGGCCAGCTCGGCTACCAGCTGCCGCCAGGGCCGGTGCGGATCGAGTTCCAGGATCCGGGGGGCAGCGTGCTCGGCTCGATTTCCGTCCCCGGCCCATGAGCGAGTTCCGCACCCGGCGCTTCGTCCCCGTCCCTGCCGCCCAGCGGCCCCACCGCCGCCGGTCGGCCGCCCGCATCGTCGTCACCGACGGCGAGACCGTCCTGCTGTTCGCCGACACCGACCCCGGCATCCCCGGCAGCCGATGGTGGGTCACCCCTGGTGGAGGGCTCGACGATGGCGAGACCCCGCGCCAGGCCGCCGTCCGCGAGCTGGCCGAGGAGACCGGACGGGTGGTCGCCGCCGACGACCTGCTCGGTCCGGTGGCGGTGCGCGAGGTGGTCCACGGCTACTCCGACCAGGTGCTGCACCAGAGCGAGTCCTTCTTCGTCCTGCGCACACCGCAGTTCGAGGTCGACACCGCCGGCCACACCGAGGGCGAACAGGTCACCCTGTCCGGCCACGCCTGGCATCGGCTGGACGCGCTCCACCGGCTGCCCGAGCCGGTGTGGCCCGCCGACCTCCCCGCCCTGGTGGCGCTGGGCGCGGCTTCCGAGCTCTGGCCGGTCGATCTCGGCGAGGTCGAGGAGTCCACGATCCCGGTAATCTGAGACGGTGCCCGCGTCCCCCTTCACACCCGCTCCACCGGCCCCCTCCAACCGGAGCCTCGAGCGCTTCCTCTGGCTCTCCCTCGGAGCCGCGGTGGTCATCCTCGCGATCAAGCTGGCCGCCGCCGCGCTGACCGGATCGATCGGGATGTGGTCCGACGCGATGGAGTCGACGGTGAACGTGTTCGCGGCCGCCGTTGCGCTGTGGGCACTGCGCCTGTCGGCCAAGCCCGCCGACCACAACCATGACTTCGGCCACGGCAAGGCCGAGTACTTCTCCGCCGCGGTCGAGGGGTCCATGATCCTGGTCGCCGCAGCGGTCATCATCATCGGCGCGGTGCTTCGGCTGGTCTCCCCCGTCCCGCTGGAGAACCTGGGCGTCGGCCTGCTGCTGCTCGCGGTGGCCACCGCGCTGAACTTCGCCGTCGGGCTGCTGCTGCTTCGCACCGGCCGCCGGCACCGGTCGATGGCGCTGGAGGCCGACGGCCAGCACCTGCTGACCGACGTGTGGACCTCGCTGGGCGTGCTGATCGCAATCGGTGTGGTCTA
The DNA here is from genome assembly GCA_023432725.1 of Actinomycetes bacterium. Lineage (GTDB taxonomy): Bacteria > Actinomycetota > Actinomycetes > Propionibacteriales > Propionibacteriaceae > Propionicimonas. The sequence goes on from JAEYUH010000149.1 coordinate 5,687, forward strand.
CCTCACCGGCCTGCAGTGGCTCGATCCGGTGATCGCGCTCGTGGTCGGGTCCAACATCCTGTTCACCGGCTACAAGCTCGTCCGTCGGTCTGTGGTGGGGCTGCTGGACGGCACCCTGCCGCCCCACGAGGTCGAGAAGGTGGCGGCGGTGCTGGCCGAGGTCGCCCACGACCCGCGGGTGCACATCGACCAGCTGCGCACCAGGGAGTCGGGGCGGCAGCGCTTCGTCTACGCCACCGTGACGGTGCCAGGGGAGTGGACGGTGGACCGCAGCCACGACCTGGCCGACGCGGTGGAGGACGCGGTCGACGCCGCGCTGCCGGGCACCACCACCTTCGTCCACATCGAGCCGACGCCGGCCGCCAACTGACTCAGCTCGTCCTGTGCCGCACCTCGGCGTCGACGAGGGTGCGCCAGGAACGCACCAGGCCCTCGTCCACGTAGGCCTTGTAGCTGCCGCCGGGACGGGCAGCCGTCCCGATGTGGAAAGCCCTCACGCCCGCCCGCGCCAGCCACGGCACGTCCTCGGGCCGAAGGCCGCCGCCCGCCATGATCACGCTCCCCGCCCACGCGTCGGTCCGGGCCCTGGCGAGCAGCTCGTCCAGCCCATGCTCCACACCGCGTGCCGAGCCCGCGGTCAGTACCTGGTCCAGACGGGGAAGGGCGCGCAGCGCCTGCCAGGCCAGGTCGAGGTCGAGCACTGAGTCCACCGCGCGGTGGAAGGTCCACGACCAGTCGCCGTCCTGGGTGAGTTCCTCGACCACCTCGGCGTCCACCTCGCCGAGCCCGTTCAGGAAGCCGAGCACCATCCCGTCGGCGCCCGCGTCGCGGTAGCTGGCGATCAGGCCGCGCAGCCGGACCGCCTCACCACCGTCGGTGGAGAAACCTGCCCGCAGTCTCACCATCACCCGCAGCTGGATGGACGTGGCGCGACGCACCTCTGCGACCAGCGCCGGTGCCGGCGAGAGCCCGCCCTCGTCCAGAGTCCCGCAGAGCTCGATCCGGTCGGCGCCGCCGGCCTCCGCACGCTCGGCATCGGCCGGGTGGAGGGCGATCACCTCGAGCAGACCGCTCATGGCTCCATGATGACGACGCGGCGGTCCCGTCCGGGCCCGACACGCGGGTCACCACCACCGGGGCCTCGGGCTCAGGTGATGGACGCCTGGTAGATCGCCTCGATCGCGCTGTCCAGCATCGCGTCGAACTCCTCCGGGGTCTGGTGCACGTCCAGGCCCTCGGTGAGCGCACGGGAGAAGCTCGCGATCAGGCCACGGTTGCGGGCCAGCCTGGTGTTGGCCTCCGTGCGGCTGTAGCCGCCGGACAGGGCTACCACCCGCAGCACGGCGGGGTGCTCGATCAGGGGCGCGTAGAAGTCGTCGACCTCGGGGATCGTCAGCTTGAACATGATCGGCTCGTCGAAGCCGCCGTGCGCCAGGTGCTCACCGAGCTGGTCCAGCAGGAGCTGCTCGCACTCCGCCTTGTCGGGAGCGGAGATGTCGATCTCCGGCTCAAGGATGGGGACCAGACCCGCGGCGTCGATCTGCCGGCCGAGCTCGAACTGCTGCTCGACGATGGTCCTGATCCCGTCCGGGTTCGCCGACTTGATCACCGACCGCATCTTGGTGCCGAAGATGTTCTTCTCCAGCGCGCGCTCCAGCAGCCCGGCCAGGTCAGGGATGGGCTTCATCAGCTGAACCCCGTCGGCCTCCTCTGCGAGTCCCTTGTCGATCTTCAGGAACGGCACTATGTGCTTCTCCTGCCACAGGTAGTCGGCGGCGGGGAGCCCGAGGAAGCTGCGGTCCATGGTCTTCTCGAAGAGGATCGCGGCGAGCACCCGTCGACCGTCGAAGGCGGGACTGGTGACGATCCGCTCGCGCATCTCATGGACGAGGTCGAACATCTCGTCCTCGTCGCGGTACGCGTCCTCGGGGATCCCGTACCGACGCAACGCCTTGGGTGTGCTGCCGCCACTCTGGTCGAGTGCCGCCACGAACCCCCGGCCATTGCACATGTGCTCGGTCTGTTCGCCCCTCATGACGTCCTCCTCGGATCACCAGGCGGTGCCCGACGGCACCGCCGTCACTTCCACAGTACGCCGGAGCAGGGCTGGTTTCAGGAGCTCCGCGGACGCAGCGAGGGCGGCCCCTTGCGGGACCGCCCTCGTTGTAGTGCGGGAAGGAGTCTTGACGCACCCGGCCGGCGTCAGCCGGCCGGTAAGGATCAGAAGTCCATACCGCCCATGCCGCCGTCGCCGCCGCCCGGCATCGCCGGGGCCTTCTCCGGCTTGTCGGCGATGACTGCCTCGGTGGTGAGGAAGAGCGCGGCGATCGAGGCCGCGTTCTGCAGCGCCGAGCGGGTCACCTTGGCCGGATCGATGATGCCGGCCTCGAGCATGTTGACGTACTCGCCGGTGGCCGCGTTCAGGCCCTCGCCATCGGCAAGGTGCGACACCTTCTCGGTCACCACGCCACCCTCGTGGCCGGCGTTGATGGCGATCTGGCGCAGCGGGGCGGAGCAGGCGCTGAACACGATCTGGGCGCCGGTCAGCTCGTCGCCGACCAGGCCCTCGACGGAGGCCTTCGCGGCCGCCTGCAGCAGCGCGACGCCACCGCCGGGGACGATGCCCTCCTCGACCGCAGCCTTGGCGTTGCGGACGGCGTCCTCCACGCGGTGCTTGCGCTCCTTCAGCTCGACCTCGGTGGCCGCGCCGACCTTGATCACCGCAACGCCGCCGGCCAGCTTGGCCAGCCGCTCCTGCAGCTTCTCGCGGTCGTAGTCGGAGTCGGAGTTGT